>NZ_JABWRO010000115.1:0-18199 GCF_014268985.1 Pseudomonas sp. RW10S2
GGCAGGCGCTCGGGCCGCTCGGCCAGGCGCCACTCGCCGTCTTCGCCCTTGAGCATCTGCCCAGGCAACGCCTCCCACGGGATGCTCCGGTGCTCGACCAGGGCGGTCAGTTGCATGCCCTGCTCAAGCAGCGCCGTGATGATTTCACCGAGGCCGCGGTTCCAGGAATGGGTCTCGGTCTGCGCCAGGCGATGCTCGCTTTCGACGTAGGTCTGGTCGCTGTGGAAGATGACCGGCGCCTCGTGCTCGAAGTACGGAAAGTCGACCTGCAGGCGATCGGCGTGGGTTTCGTCGAGCGTCCACAGCATAGGATGGCCCTCACGCAGGAACAGCCGCCCTCCCGGCTTGAGCAACGCCGCGACGTTCTGCGCCCAGCGCTGGATGTCCGGCAGCCAGCACAGGGCGCCGATCCCGGTGTAGATCAAGTCATAGCTCGCCTTGGGCAGCACCTCGCTGGCGCGGTAGACGTCCGCCTCGACATAGTCGATCTCCACGCCACAACGCTCGGCCAGCAACCGCGCCTGCGCCAGCGATGCCGGCGAAAAATCCAGCCCGCTGACCTGCGCGCCCAGGCGCGCGAGCGACAAGGTGTCGGTGCCGATATGGCATTGCAGGTGCAAGGTCTTGAGGCCTTGGATATTGCCCAGGCGCGGCAGGTCGAAGCGCACGACTTCCGAAAGATGCGTGGCAGACTGCACGAAGCATTCGACTTCATAGCCCGGCGAGGCGGCGTGCAACGGCGCCCGCTCGTCCCAATTGGCGCGGTTGAGTTCCAGTGACGGATTCATGGACACTTCCCTGTGCGGAAAACCGCCACGTTAACCGGCCAGGGTGCAGGCCGACAACCTGCCATTCAAGGAGAGAGCGACAGAATGAAGACCTACAAGGGCGGCTGCCTGTGCGGTGCGATCCGCTTCGAGGCAGATGGGCCGACGGGCAATCCCCACCACTGCTCGTGCCGCTGGTGTCAGCAGCATACCGGGGCACTGGTGGCGAGCTGGGTGGAATTCGATCGTGCGCGGGTGCGCTGGGTGGGTGCTGGCGGAGCACCCGACACCTGGCGCTCTTCGGATTATTCCAGTCGGGCGTTCTGCCGGTGCTGCGGCAGTTCGATCGGGGCAATTGACGATGCGCCAACGGTGGCGTTGCTGCTGGGGTGTTTCGATGAGATCGAGGACGAGCAGCTGGTGCCGACCGGGCATTCGTTCGAGGACCGCTGCCCGGAGTGGATGCGTCAAGGTTGATGAGGTTGGGACCGCTGTGCGGTCCCTCAGGTCACAGCGACAAACTCATGCTCACACTCAGGTTGCGCGGTTCGCCCGGCATGTTCCACGCCGCGTTGTAGCCGCGCTCGTAGTACTTGCGGTCGAAGACGTTGTTCAGGTTCACCCCGAAACTCAACTGCTCGCTGGCCTTGTAGTGCGCCAGCAAGTCCAGCGTGCTGTACGCCGGCAAGCGCAGGTCGCCACCCGCCTGCCCGGAACGCTCGCCCACGTAGTTGGCCGAGGCGCCGACATCCGAGCCCCGCAGCCAGCCATTCTGGAACTCGTGCACCACCATCAGGCTGCCGCTGTGCCGTGGAATGCCCAACAGGTCGCTGCCCTTGGGCAGTGCTGCATCGCCCTTGGTGACCTCGGCATCGATGTAGGCATAGGCACCGATCACCCGCACGGCCTCGGTGAGCTGCCCGCTGAACTGCACGTCCAGCCCCTGGCTGCGCGCCTTGCCAGCAGCGATGCTTTCACCGAAGGCATCGGTGGTGACGACGTTTTCCTTGTCGATGCTGAACAACGCGACAGTCGCACCGAGCCGACTGTCGAACAGGTCGAGCTTCAGACCTGTCTCATAGCCCAGCCCTTTCTCAGGCTTGTACACCTGGCCCTGGGTGCCGATGGCGTTGGGTTTGAACGAGGTGGAGGCATTGGCGAACACCCCAACTTCGGGCGTCCATTGATACAACAGCCCCACACGCGGTGTTGCGACTTCCTTGACCTGGCTGTTGCTTACCCCGGTGGCACGGTTCAGCGCAGTCTGCTCGACCCGCTCCAGGCGCACACCGAGCAGGCCACGCCAACGCTCGTCGAAGATGATCTGATCTTGCAGGTTGAGGGCCTGGCTTTCGGTGCGTTCGAAGAAGTCGTTGGGGTTGATCAGCGGCGGCTTGGGCTGCCCGTAGACCGGCTGGTAGATGTCCAGCCCGTAGCCGAGCGACGTGGCGCTCTGTGGGTATTTCTGGCTGTTGCGGTAGTTCTCGTACTCCAGGCCGATCAGGCTCTGGTGCTGCCAGCCGAGAAAATCGAACTGCCCGTGCAGTTCGGCCTGGGTGATGTTGTCGTTCCACTCGAAATTGCGCTCGCGGTAGAAACGGCTGATCGTCTGGCCGACTACCCGCGACGGCTCCGAACTGTTGCCGCGCAGATGGCCCTGGGTGTAGTGGTTGGCCAGGCGCAGTTTCCAGTTGTCGTTCAGGTGACGTTCCAGGGCCAGGTCAAGGGTCTGGTTGTCGTTGCGAATGTGGCCGTCGTTGGGCTCGCCGAGAAAGGTCGAGCGCTTCACTGAACCCAACTGATTGTTGACCGCAGGAATGCCCCGGTCGAACACCGATTCGGTGCGCGAGAACTCGGCATCCAGCAACAGGCGCGTGTCAGGGTCGAGTTGCCAGATAAGCGAGGGGCTGACGATCTGTCGGCGGCTGTCGACGTGATCACGGAAGCTGCCGTTGTCCTCCACTGCCAGGTTGATGCGCGACAGCAGGCGCCCCTCCTCGTCCAGCGGCGTGTTGACGTCCAGGCTGCCGCGGTAGCGATCCCAGGTCCCGGCGCTGGCCTTCAGGCGCGTGAACGCCTCTTCCTGCGGACGCTTGCTGACGATATTGACCAGGCCGCCCGGATCGCCGCGCCCGTAGAGGCTGGCGGCCGGGCCCTTGAGCACTTCGATGCGCTCGATGGTCGAGGTGTCCGGTGCACTGTAGCTGCCGCGGTTGATGGCAAAGCCGTTCTTGTACAACTCACCGGTGGTGAAACCGCGCACGCTGTAGTTGAGGAAGGTCAAGCCACCGAAGTTGTTCTGCCGGGTGACGCCACCGGCAAAGTCCAGGGCACGGTCGATGCGCGTGCTGTTGAGGTCTTCAAGCACCTGGCTGGGCACCACGGCGATGCTCTGCGGCGTGTCGCGCACATCGGTATCGGTGCGCGTCGCGGTGCTCGAGCGGGTGGCGCGGTAGCCCTGCACCGGGCCGTCCGCGCGCTCCTGCAGATGACTGTCGCTGACGGTCAGGGCCTCGAGTATTACAGGTTCGGCAGCACTGCCGGGCAGGCCGAACACAGACAGGGAAAAACCCAGGCAGAGCCGGGCGGGGGAAAGTTTCATCAACGACGCTCCTAAATTTCATGTAATAACATATCAATTTATGAAAGATGCGAGGAGTACCCGGATGAGAAAAAACCGCATTTGCCCGTCAACCTGTAGTTTACGGCTCGGGTATACTCGCGCTTCCGGCCCGCTTCCAGGAACCGCCCCATGGTTGAAAACAGCTTTGCCTTCCGCTTCCAGGCATTGCTCGAACACCACAAGCTGACCCTGCAAGCCGAGGGGCGGTTGGGCTGATTCAGGGAGAGAGCTGCGATGCTACCGGGAACTGCGTCACTCGACAGCCAGCGTCAACAGCGGGTACAGCGCCGCGGCACGGTGGGGTTGTACTTCGTTGCCGCCTTGTCGGTACTCGCCGGCATGACCGATGCCATCGGTTTCATGGCCACCGGCGATTTCGTTTCGTTCATGAGCGGCAACACCACGCGCCTGGCGGCCTCGCTGGGCAGCGCCGAGCTGGGGCCGGTGCTGCGCCTGGCGCTGGTGATCGCGGCGTTCGTGCTGGGCAACGCACTGGGGGTGATCGTTGCCGCCAGAAGCGGTCGGCGCCACTGGCCGTTGCTGGGTGTGATCGCCCTGCTGCTGGCGGTCGCCGGCATGGTGCCAGAGCCCATGCAACTGCTCGCGCTACTGGCGGCGGTGACCGCGATGGGCATGATCAATGCGGTGGTCGAGGAAGTGAACGGCCTGCCGATCGGGCTGACCTACGTCACCGGCGCGCTGTCGCGTTTCGGTCGCGGCTTGGGCCGCAGCCTGTTGGGTCAACAACGGCTCGGGTGGCGCGTGCAACTGGTGCCCTGGAGCGGCATGTTCATCGGGGCGGTGTTGGGGGTGTTGCTGGAACAGCGCTTCGAGCGTGCGGCACTGCTGGCCAGCGCGCTGACCGCCCTGCTGCTTGCCGTGGTCTCGTGGAAGATTCCACGGCGTTGGCAGTTGCGCTACATGCCACGCTGACTCACAGGCAGGTCGCCGCCGCAGCCTTGCGCTGCAGTGCAACCATGTCGTTCTTGCGGGCGTAGTAATCGACCCGGGTCCCGCCGGCCTGCGGGTAGACGTCAACGAAGGACTCCGCCTCGCGGGTGTACACCGTCAAGCCACCGCCCTTGCGCGTTTCCAGGTAACCACTGGCGTCAACGCCGAAGCGCGACTCTTCCTGCCAACTGAACTGGATGCACTGGGCCACCAGCTCCGGCGCTTTCTGCGAGTCGAGGCGCGCGCTCGGCTGGCCGTTGCGCGCGGCCTCCATGGTCGACGAAGCGCAGCCAATCAACATCAGGGCTGCAGCCATCGGCAGTAGTGCTCGCATGTTCCATCCTCGGGGCAAAAAAGAAGCGACTGTAGCACTGGCGGTGATCGCGCGTGAATGCTCGGGCAGCGAAGTGCATCATGCCAGGGTTCCGCTGGCCCTCCTGCCGTGCTGCGCCTGAGGCCCGGACGACCATCGCCCTTGCCGGCGTTGACCACAGCTAAGGTGGGGAGGCGCGGCTTACCCGCAATCACACCACGAACCGCTCGACCATCTCCTGCAACTGCTCCCCCAACCGCGCCAGCTCGGCGCTCGAGGCCGCTGTTTCTTCACTGGCCGCTGCCGTCTGCTCACACACCTGGCGCACACCCAGCACATTGCTGGCTGATCTCCTCGGCCACCAGGCTCTGCTGTTCGGCGGCAGCAGCAATCTGCTGGTTCATCCCCTGAATGCTCGACACCGCCTGGGTGATGCTGCCCAGCGCCACCCCGGCCTGACGCGTAAGCTCGACACTGCGCTCGGTCAAGCCACGCCCGGCATCCATGATCGTAGCCGCCTGTTCGGCACCACTGCGCAGGCCCTCGACCAGCGCTTCGATTTCCTCGGTGGACTGCTGTGTACGCTGGGCGAGGCTGCGCACCTCGTCGGCCACCACGGCAAAACCACGCCCCGCCTCCCCTGCCCGTGCCGCCTCGATGGCGGCATTCAAGGCCAGCAGGTTGGTCTGTTGCGCGATGTCTTCCAGGTGATCGCTGCTGCCGATCAACTTGACCAGGCTGGACCCGCTCTGCAGCGCGAGGACCACAGTGAGGGCCAGCACCAGGGCAAAGCCCAGCGCCAGTTTGAGCTTGATGCCCAGGTTGCCGAGCCAGTGGGTCATGGGGAGTCTCGAAGTCGATGATAGGGGTTGACGGTGCCGGCCCCTTGCAGGCAAACCCGCCCTCACAGGCGCGGGCTTGCTGCGATGGGGCCGCGAAGCGGTCGGCTGTGCTTCAGAACAACGGCAAGCTGTAGGTGATGTAGAGACGGTTCTCGTCCAGGTCACGCTGGTTGGCGTAGGTGCTGCGCAAGCTGGCGTTGCGCCAGGAGAACGACAGGCCCTTGAAGGTCTCGCCCTGCACGGCATAGGTCACCCAGAAATCGCGTTCCCATTCATGCTGGTCGCCCTGCGCCGACTTGATGTTGTCGCCGCGCTGGTAGGCCAGCAGCGTCGTCAGGCCCGGAATGCCGACAGCGGCGAAGTTGTAGGTGTGCTGCGCCACCCAGGTCCGCTCCCCGGCTTTCTGGAAACGCGCGCCGGTCTGGCGGTCGGTGATCAGGTAGGTGGCCGAGCCATCGCCCTGGTTGACGAAGGGGAAATCGCTGTCGCCTTCGAGCTGCTGGTAACCCAGGCTGAATCCATGACCGCCGAGGCTGTAGGTGAACAACCCGGCGAACGCCTGGTTGTCGACTTTGCCGTTATTGCCGAAACCGGCACTGCGATAGCCCTCGGCGCGCCCGGCCACACTGCCGTTGCGCCCCGACGGCCCACTGTCGAAGTAGCGCAGGTCGGTCTTGAGGCTGCCCACCGGCAATGCCAGTTGGTGCACCAGGCCGACAAAGTGCTGGCGGTAGAAGTCCTCAAGCTCGCCGTAGTAGTACTGCAAGGTCAGGTCGCGGCTCACGGCGTAGTCGACGCCGAAGAAGTTGAACGCATTGCTGCGCTTGCCCGACGGCCCGCCCGCCCCGGCGATCGCCATGCCTTCGTTGTTCGACGAGTTGCGGCTCTTGACCCGCTGGATCTGCCCGCCGGTGAAGGTGAAGTTGTCCAGGTCGCGCGAGGTGATCTGCAGGCCTTCGAAGGTTTCCGGCAACAGGCGACCGTCGTTGAGCGTCAGCACCGGCATCTTCGGACGCAACGTGCCGAGCCGCGCCTCGGTCTTGGCAACGCGCAGCTTGCCGGTCACGCCCAGGGTGCTGAACTCATCGACCGCACGACCATCGCTGTCGGTGGGAAACGCCAGGCCACCGCGATTGGTACTCTGCGGGTTGTAGTGGGTGCCCTTGCCCGAATCCAGACGGATGCCAAGCATGCCCAGGGCATCGACACCGACACCGACGGCGCCCTCGGTGTAGCCGGAAGTGAAGTCGAACAGAAAGCCCTGGCCCCACTCCTCCTGCTTGGACGGGTTGGCGCTGCCGCTGCGATTGTCCTGGTTAAAGTAGATGTTGCGCATTTCCAGGCGCGCGCGTGAATCCTCGATCAGGCCGGCGGCCTGGGTGGTCAGGGGGGCCAGCGCCAGGGCGATCAGCCCGGGAACGGAAGAAGACCGTTTGCAAGACATACTGTGTGTTCCTCGTTTCTTGTTGTTATGTGCAGCGCCGAACACCGGGCGCAGGCAAGCCGCGCCCGACGCCGCTTCTGTCAGGAAGCGGGCGCTGGTGTTCGATCAGGGACCAGGAGCGCGCGGGAGGCGCTTCAGCCGGCCAGCTGGCATGGGGGCGCAGCACCAGTTCGATGTTGTTGCCGCTGTGGTCCTTGAAGCGGATCAGCTCGTTGACGTGGCGCACCTCGGCGTCTTCACGTGAGCCATGCACCACCTTGAAGGCATTGCGCTCGAGCAGCACGGCAGCGTGCTCCAGCTCATCGCTGCTGGTGACCTCGAAGGCGGTGGTGGTTTCACGCGGGTCGCCCTCGTAGTAGCACAGTGTGTGGTCGCGGCTGTCGGAGCGAAAATACACCGCACCGTTGGCCTCGCGGGCCACCTGCAAACCGAGGATCTGCGTCGCGTAGCGGCGTGCGTCGTCCAGGTTGGCGGTCCCCAGGCGCACGTAGCGGATATCGTGCAGGTTGATCATGGGTGGAGTCCCTTGGTTTTATTTTTGTCTGGACTCATCCTCGCAACCGGCGCTTAATCGCAGAAGCTAATTCTCTTTATTCGCACTATTTGATTTGATTATAGAGATGCGCACCGACCTCAATCTGCTACGCGTCCTGCTGGCCGTCTACGAAACCGGCAACGTCACCGCTGCGGCGAAACAGCTGGGCATCAGCCAGCCCGCCGCCAGCGCCGCCCTCGCCCGTCTGCGCCATTCGCTGCAGGATCCGCTGTTCATCCGCTCCGGTGCCGGCATGGAGGCCACGCCACGAGCCCAGGGCATCATCGAGCGCACCCGCGAAGTCATCGAAATCATCGACCGTGACATCCTCAGCAGCCCGACCTTCGACCCCGCCATCGCCGAAGACGAGTTCGTGTTCTGCCTGAGCGAGATCGGCGAGGTGGTGTTCCTGCCGCCGTTGTTCCAGAAGCTGCGCCAGCTCGCGCCACGCGTTCGCCTGCGCACGCTCAGCCTGGCGCCCGATGCGCTCACCGACAGCCTGCATGACGGCAAGGTCGATGCCGTGCTCGGTTACTTCCCCGACCTCACGGCCCCCAACATCTACCAGCAACGGCTGTTCTCCCACGACCTCACCTGCATGCTGCGCCGCGGTCACCCACTGGCCCGCGAGCGCCTGGCGCTCGAGGATTTCGCCCGCATGGAGCACCTGCAGGTGCGCGTCGGCTGCCGCCGCCAGGAGATGTTCGAGGCGCACCTGAACGAAGCGGGGATCAAGCGCAACATCGTGCTCGAGACCTCGCACTACATGAGCGTGCCCTCGATCATCGAGCAGTCCGACCTGGTGGTGGTACTGCCGCGCACCGTGGCCAACCTGTACCTGGATACCGTGAACGTGCAGATCGTCGAGCCGCCGGTAGAGATCCCCTGCTACGACCTCAAGCAGTTCTGGCACGCACGCTTCCAGCAGGCGCCACGCAGTGTGTGGTTGCGCCGGGTGATCAGCGAGTTGTTTGCGCAGGGCTAGAAGCAACGGACGCCCGAGCACGCTGGCAAGGGCGCGCCCCGAGGGCTACCATGTGCAGCCTCTGGCGCGACCTTTTGCCGCGCCCTCGCCTGCAGCCTGAAAGCCGTCCCATGCCCTTCGAACTCACCGTAGAACCGCTTATCCTGCTGATCCTCGCCGCAGTGGCCTTCGTCGCCGGTTTCATCGATGCCATTGCCGGTGGTGGTGGCCTGCTCACCACCCCCGCCCTGCTCACCGCCGGCATGCCGCCGCACCTGGTGCTGGGCACCAACAAGCTCAGCTCGACCTTCGGCTCGGCCACCGCCGGGTTCACCTACTACCGGCGCAAGTTGTTCCACCCGGCCCGGTGGCGCCTGGCAATCGTCGGCACCCTGAGCGGCGCGCTGATCGGCGCGGTGATCGCCCACTACATGCCCGCCGAATGGCTGAACAAGATGCTGCCGGTGATCGTCTTCGCCTGTGGCCTGTACCTGCTATTCGGCGGCACCCCCAAGGCGCCGCTGGATGCCGATGCACCGATCAGGAAAAAATGGCAGTTCCCCCAGGGTTTCAGCCTAGGTTTCTACGACGGCGTGGCAGGCCCCGGCACGGGTGCGTTCTGGACGGTAAGCACACTGCTGCTCTACCCCATCGACCTGGTACGTGCCAGTGGTGTGGCGCGCAGCATGAACTTCGTCAGCAACATCGCGGCGCTGACGGTGTTCGTGATTTCCGGGCAAGTGGACTATATCGTCGGCCTGGCCATGGGCGTGTCGGTGATGATCGGCGCGTTCTTCGGCGCCCGCACCGCGATCAGCGGCGGCAGCAAGTTCATTCGCCCGGTGTTCATCACCGTGGTGCTGGCACTGACCGTGCGCCTGGCCTGGCAGCATTGGTTCGGCCAGGCCTGAGGGCTGAGTCAGGTCGGCAGCACCGGCTCCGCCAACCCCAGCCGCCGCGCCACGTACAGGTCGATCAGGTAACGGGCGATGGAGCGCCCAGCGGGCAATGGCGGCAGGTCGTGTACGCTGAACCACTGGGCATCCTCGATCTCGTCAGGCTGCATGACGATCTCGCCGCCCGCGTACTCGGCGTGGAAGCCCAGCATCATCGAATGCGGGAACGGCCAGCACTGGCTGCCCACGTACTGGATGTTCTTGACCTGCACCGCCACTTCCTCGCGCACTTCGCGCACCAGGCAATCCTCAGCCGACTCGCCCGGTTCGGCAAAGCCGGCCAGGGTGCTGTACACCCCGGTGACGAAGCGCGGTGAACGCGCCAGCAGGATTTCGTCGCCACGGGTCACCAGCACGATCATGCTGGGCGAGATGCGCGGGTAGCTGCGCAGGTCGCAGGCCTGGCAGTACATCGCCCGCTCCCAGCGGATCTGCGTCATCGGCTGGCCGCAACTGCCGCAGAAACGATGCTCGCGCGCCCAGGTGCCGATCTGTGCGGCATAACCCAGCAGCTTGTAGGTGTCGAAGTCGCCTTCGAGCATGAACTGGCGCAGGCCGCGCCAGCTCATGCCCGGCAGTTCGCTGGCAGTGCGCAGCTCCAGGAGGAACACCGGCTCGCCGTCGAAATGACCGATACCGTGCTCGCAGAGCACGTCCAGCTCCTGGCGCTTGAGCCAGTCACGCGGGAACAACGCACCGTTGTCATCCACCAGGAACCCCGCAGGGCTGCGGGCGACGGCCAGGCCGCCAGCGGTCTGCGGGTCGAGTACTGCGGTAGTCCAGCGTGCTGACATGTTCGGCTCTCTTCAGGCGCGTACGCCGTCAGGAGGTCAGTCGGCGAACGTCGGTTTCTGTTTGTTCATATGGGCCGCCACCGCGACCCGCAGGTCTTCTGACTGCAGCATGGCAGCGTTCCAGGTGGCGATGTACTGCAGGCCATCGTCGATACGATGGTCGCGCATGTAGCTGATCATTTCCTTGGTACCGGCCACGGCGATGGGCGATTTTCCTGCAATTTCCCGGGCGATGGCAAAGACTCCGTCGAGCAATGCCGCCTGGTCGTCATACACCCGGTTGACCAGGCCGATGCGCAACGCCTCGTTGGCATCGATCATACGCCCGGTGTAGGCCAGCTCACGCATCATGCCGTCGCCGATGATACGTGGCAAACGTTGCAGGGTGCCGACATCGGCGGCCATGCCCATGTCGATTTCCTTGATCGAGAACTGCGCATCGGCGCTGCAATAGCGCATGTCGCAGGCCGACACCAGGTCGATGGCACCGCCGATGCAATAGCCCTGGATCGCCGCCAGCACCGGCTTGCGGCATTTGTCGACAGCCGTGAACGAGCTTTGCAGACGCAGGATGGTACGGCGCAGCAGGCGCGCATTGCGGCCGGCGTCCTTGCCCATCTGTCCGGCCAGCGAGGCCAGCATCATCAGGTCGATCCCCGAGGAAAAATGCTTGCCCGCGCCACTGACAACCACCGCACGCACCGCCTCGGTGTCGTCGACCCACTGGAAGATCTCTACGATTTCCTCCCAGAAGGCAGCGTTCATCGCGTTGATTTTTTCCGGGCGATTGATCTGCACATGGGCGATGTTGTCGGTCAGTTCGACCTTGAACGCGGTGTACTCGGTCACGGGCGGCACTCCTGTGGGGAAAGGGTTCACGCGCCGGACTATAACGCACCTGCAAGGCGATGCTTGTGCCAAAGGCGGGACTGATTGCCAGTGGTAAAGAACAGGCTGTCGATTCGCGCCCTGCCCGTTCGACCAATGTTCAGGCACCGCAGTGACCTATTCTTCCACTGCCCCGAACACCCCTCGCGAGGACATACCCATGCGCACACTCATCGTTGCCGCGTTCGTCAGCCTGGACGGCGTCATGCAAGCACCCGGCGGCCCGCAGGAAGACACCAGCCAAGGCTTCGGTTTCGGCGGCTGGCTCGTACCCTACGCCGACGAAACCTTTGGCCATGTCATGCAAGCGCTGTTCAGCCAGCCTTTCGAGTTGCTGCTGGGGCGGCGGACCTACGACATCTTTGCCGACTACTGGCCCAAGGTCGGTGCGGATTCGGACAACACGCCCATGGCCGAGCTGTTCAACAAGGTGCCCAAGCACGTCGCCACCCATCACCCCGACACCCTCGACTGGCAAAACAGCCGCGCCTTGGGCGCTGACGTGATCCAGGCCGTGCGCGCGCTCAAGCAGCAGGACGGCCCGGCACTGCTCACCCAAGGCAGCGCCGAACTGGTGCAGCAACTGTTGGCAGCCGGATTGGTGGACGAGCTGCGCCTGTTGATCAACCCGGTGATGCTCGGGCACGGCAAACGGCTGTTCGCAGACAACGCGCAACCGGCGGCCTTGAGCCTGGTCGAGTCCTTGAGCTCGCCACGCGGGGTACTGCTCGCCCATTACCGACGCAGTGGCGAGGTGCAGACCGGCAGCTTTGCCTGACACACTGCCTACCGCGAGTTGTGCCCACAGGCGTGTCGCGCCTTAGAATGGGCCAACACTCTCTGGAAGCATTTCACATGGACCTGCTGTTTCTGGGCACCAGCGCCGGGGCGCCTACCAAGGCGCGCAATGTCAGCGCCACGGCCGTCATCGACACCAGCGGCAGCGGCTGGTATTTGGTCGATTGCGGCGAGGCCACCCAGCACCAGCTCCTGCACACGCCGTTGTCGGTCCGCGACCTTCGCGCGATCTTCATCACCCACGTGCATGGCGACCACTGCTTCGGTCTGCCCGGTCTGCTGGCCAGCGCCGGTATGTCCGGGCGCAGCAAGCCACTCGAGCTGATCCTGCCAACTGTCCTGCACGACTGGGTGCGCCAGAGCCTTTCGGTCAGCGACACCTACCTGCCCTTCGAGCTGTGCCTGCACGCTGCCGAAACCTTCGGCAACTGGAGCAACGCCAGCCTGCAGGTCAATGCGGTCGAGCTGTCCCACCGAGTCCCGAGCCGTGGTTATGTGTTCACCGAGATCAATCCCGAGCCGCGCCTGGACATCCCGCGCCTGGAGGCCGACGGCATCCCGCGCGGCCCGCTGTGGGGCGAGCTGGCAAAGGGCATTGCCGTGGTTCACGAGGGCCGCAGGCTCTATCCACGGCACTACCTGCGCCCCTCCCGACCGGCGCGACGGGTCATCGTCTGTGGCGACAACGATCGCCCCGAGCTGTTGGCAGAAGTTGCCAAGGGCGCGGATGTACTGGTGCACGAAGCGACCTTCACCCAGCCACTGATCGAGCGCACCGGCATCAGCTTCGGACACAGCAGTGCCGAGGCGGTGGCGAAATTCGCCCAATCGGCTGGGGTCAAGAACCTGGTGTTGACTCACTTCAGCGCCCGTTACCAGGGCGATCCACGGCGCAGCCCGTGCATCGATGATCTCCACGCCGAAGCCCAGGCCCACTACGACGGCAGCTTGATCCTGGCGCGCGATCTTCAGCGCTATCACCTGGACCGGAACGGGGACTTGCTGCACGAACCAAATACTTGAGCGCGAAATTGCACTGAACCAACCGACCTGCGGCGTGATCCTTCCCTAGGCGCAGCCAGCGTAAACGCGCTGGCTTTCATCGCCAACGACAAGGAGCCGCCATGACCACGACCGTCCACGACCCCTACCGGTGCACGCCCGGGCCGCTGCATGCGACCCTGCTGGCCGGCACCGTGCCGCTGTTTCTCGGGGCATTGATCAGTGACATCGCCTACTACCAGACCTTCCAGATCCAGTGGAGCAACTTCGCCGCCTGGCTGATCGCCGGAGGGCTGCTGTTCTGCGGCCTGGCCGTGCTGTTCGCACTGGCCAATCTGGTGCGCGCCGAGCGCAAGGCCGGTCGCCCGGTGCTGTACGTGCTGCTGTTGGTGGTGACCTGGCTGCTGGGGCTGGTCAACGCCTTCGAACATGCCAAGGACGCCTGGGCGGTCATGCCCTCGGGGCTGGTGCTGTCGGTGATCGTCAGCGTGCTGGCCTGCATCGCCACCTGGGTCGGCCTGACCAACCTGCGCTCGGGAGGTGCCGCATGAAGACGCCTCTTGCCCTGTCGATCCTGAGCATGAGCCTGCTGCTGGCCGCCTGCGGTGGTGACGGCGATGCCACCCAGGCCCGCGGCCCCGACCCGAAACTTCCGGCCCCCGAACGTGGCCTGCTGCCGAGCATGAAGATCGCCGAACCGGCACTGTGGGGCGAGCAGAAACCCAAGGTGCCGGACGGCTACAGCATCACGGCCATCGCTACCGACCTGAAGATCCCGCGCCAGACCCTGATCCTGCCCAACGGCGACATCATCGTGGCAGAAGGCCGTGGCGGCAATGCCGCCAAGCTCAAGCCCAAGGATGTGATCGCCAGCCAGATCAAGGCCAAGGGCAACACCCAGGTCAAAAGCGGCAACCGCCTCACGCTGCTGCGCGATGCCGATGGCGACGGCCGCTACGAAGTGCAGACAGTGTTCGCCGACAACCTCAACGCCCCTTACGGCCTGGCGTTTGCCGATGGCAAGCTGTACGTGGCCAACCAGGATGCCCTGGTGCGCTTCGATTACCAGGACGGCCAGACCAAGGCCGATGGCCCGCCGACCACGCTTACCGAGCTGCCCTCGGCGATCAACCACCATTGGACCAAGGCGCTGACCATCAGCCCGGACGGTCGCTACCTGTATGTGGGCATCGGCTCGAACAGCAACATCACCGAGCGCGGCATGGAAGTGGAGATCGACCGCGCGATGGTCTGGCAGATCGACGCCCAGACCGGCGCGCACAAGCCCTACGCCACCGGCCTGCGCAACCCGACGGCGCTGACCATCCAGCCTGATTCGGGGCAACTGTGGGCGGTGGTCAACGAACGTGACGAGTTGGGGCCGGACCTGGTGCCCGACTACCTGACCTCGGTGCGCGAAGGCGCCTTCTACGGATGGCCCTGGAGCTACTGGGGGCAGAACGTCGATACCCGCGCGCAACCGCAGAATCCGGAGAAAGTCGCCGCCGCGATCAAGCCGGACTACAGCCTGGGTTCGCACGTCGCCGCACTGGGCGTGGATTTCTCTCTGCCGGCGATGGGCGAAAAGTTCGCCAACGGTGTATTCGTGGGCGAGCACGGCAGCTGGAACCGACCCAATCCTGTCGGCTACAAGGTGATCTTCGTGCCGTTCAGCAATGGCAAGCCAGCGGGTGAGCCAATCGACTTCGCTACCGGTTTTCGGGGTGAGGATGGCAAGACCCGCGGCCGCCCGGTGGGGGTGACAGTGGATCCGAAAGGCGCGCTGATCATCGCCGACGACCTGGCCAATACCGTGTGGCGGGTGACGCGTAATCAGTGATGCGCTAAATCAAGGCCAGCCCGCCCCCAAAGGGGGATGGCTGGCCTTGATGTTTTGAATCGCACCCGCCATGGCCCGAAACCGCCAAGCCTACCCCGCCCAGCACCACCACCGATGCCTCCAGCAAACGCAGCGACATCGCCACCCCAACAGCCAGACCCCGCCCCTGATCACGATCTGACGGAACGTTCGCAAAGCAACACTCCAGCCTCTGAAAGCGATATTTTTTTCTGTAACGAAAATGTAATATTCGCTTTCGCAGATAAAACAACAACGTTGGAGTACCCCGATGTTTGCCTTCTTCCGCCCCGCCGTGCACCGGGCGCCGCTGCCCGCTGAACAGGTCGACAGTACCTATCGCCGCCTGCGCTGGCAGATCTTCGCCGGCATCTTCTTCGGTTATGCAGGCTATTACCTGCTGCGCAAGAACTTCTCCCTGGCCATGCCTTACCTGATCGACGAGGAAGGCTACACCCGCGGTCAGCTCGGCCTGGCCATCTCGGCCATCGCCATTGCCTACGGCCTGTCCAAGTTCCTCATGGGCCTGGTGTCCGACCGCTCCAACCCCCGTTACTTCCTGCCTTTCGGCCTGCTGGTGTCGGCAGCGGTGATGTTCGTGTTCGGATTCGCACACTGGGCCACCTCCAGCGTCACCATCATGTTCATCCTGCTGTTCATCAACGGCTGGGCCCAGGGCATGGGCTGGCCGCCGAGCGGGCGGACCATGGTGCATTGGTGGTCGCAGAAAGAGCGCGGCGGCGTGGTGTCGGTGTGGAACGTGGCACATAACGTGGGTGGCGGCCTGATTGGCCCGCTGTTCATCCTCGGCCTGGGCTGGACCAACGACTGGCATGCCGCCTTCTATGTACCGGCCGCCGTGGCCGTGCTGGTGGCCGTATTCGCCTTCGTTACCATGCGCGACACCCCGCAATCGGTGGGCCTGCCGCCGATCGAGGAATACAAGAACGACTACCCCGAAGGCTACGACGCCAGCCACGAACAGGAATTCAGCGCCAAGCAGATCTTCGTCAAGTACGTGCTGCGCAACAAGATGCTCTGGTACATCGCCCTGGCCAACGTCTTCGTCTACCTGCTGCGCTACGGCGTGCTCGACTGGGCGCCGACCTACCTCAAGGAAGCCAAGCACTTCACCGTCGACAAGACCTCCTGGGCCTACTTCTTCTACGAGTGGGCAGGCATCCCCGGCACCCTGCTGTGCGGCTGGATGTCGGACAAGATCTTCCGTGGCAACCGCGGCCTGACCGGCATCGTGTTCATGGCCCTGGTCACCGTCGCCACCCTGGTGTACTGGCTCAACCCACCGGGCAACCCCACTGTCGACATGATCGCGCTGTTCTCCATCGGCTTCCTGATCTACGGCCCGGTGATGCTGATCGGCCTGCAGGCGCTGGAACTGGCGCCGAAGAAAGCCGCCGGCACCGCTGCCGGGTTCACCGGTTTGTTCGGCTACCTGGGCGGCTCGGTCGCAGCCAGTGCCGCGATGGGCTTCACCGTCGACCACTTCGGCTGGGACGGCGGCTTCGTGCTGCTGGTCGGTGCCTGCCTGCTGTCGATCGCCTTCCTGCTGCCGACACTGCGCCACACCCAGGTTGCCAGCAGCCGGCGCGAAGCGGTGGCGTGATCAACTGATATAACGCCTGCGGCAAACAACAAGGCCGGTGACATTTTTTGTCACCGGCCTTGTTGTTTCAGCGCCAGGAAAGTTGCCCCCTGCCCTTCCAGGCGCACTGAAATCAATGCGCGAAAAGATGGCTCTTCGCCACAGATCATTAAATACCAGGCATAAAAAAGCCGCCTGAGATCAGGCGGCAAACAACCAAAGGGCGATAAAGTGGAGCCCACCCAGGAGGTGCTCTAGCACGGGGGATGTCCTGAGTGCACGAATACTTTATCGGGGCCGACTTTAACCCCTTGGCCACTCGATACTGCAATCAAAAACCGTGATTTCGATTATCAACGAAACGAAATGGCATGCGCGGCGCGGCATTTGTTACTAGTAGCCCGGCATCAATACCGGCTGCACCCTTACAACAATTACATTCCTTTATTCAGACACCTGCCTCAACAATTCCAACCAAGGGGTATGACATGTCGCCATTGCGACTCTCCATGCTGAGCGCGGCGCTACTGTGCGCGCCGTTGCAAGCCGCATTCGCCGAAGCCGTTTCGAGCCAGTCCGAAGCCAAGGGATTCTTCGAAGGCAGCGAGCTGAACGCACGCCTGCGCAACTACTACTTCAACCGTGATGGCAAGTCGCAAGGCCCGGATCGCCGCGACTGGACCCAAGGCTTCATCCTCAACTACAGCTCCGGCTTCACCCAGGGCACCGTGGGCTTTGGCGTCGAAGCGTTCGGCCACCTGGCAGTCAAGCTCGACGGCGGCAAGGGCACCTCCGGCACCGGCAACCTGCCCGTCAGGGACAACGGCGCCCCCGAAGACGACTATGGCCGCGCCGGGGGCGCATTGAAGCTGCGTATCTCCAAGACCGAACTGCGCTGGGGCGACCTGCAACCCACCGCGCCGGTGTTCGCTGCCGGCGGTACACGGCTGCTGCCGCAAACGGCCACTGGCTTCAACCTGCTCAGCAGCGAGATCAAGGGGCTGGACCTGGAGGCGGGCCACTTCACTGGTGGCAACGGCCCGGTCACCACCAATGGCGACCATGGCCTGTGGGCCTCCTACGCCAACATCCAGGCCGACAGCATCGACTACATAGGCGGCAAATACGCGGTCAACGACGCCCTGTCGGTGTCGCTGTATGGCTCCAAGCTGCAGGACATCTGGCGCCAGTACTACGGCAACGCCAACTACATCCTGGCGCTGGCCGACGACCAGTCGCTGAACTTCGACTTCAACCTCTACCGCACCAACGACGATGGCCGCGCCGACGCCGGCTCGATCAACAACACCACCTGGTCGTTCTCCACCGCGTACAACTTCCTCTCGGCGCACACCATCACCCTGGCCTACCAGAAAGTGCACGGCGACACCCCGTTCGACTACGTCGCCTTCGGCATCAACGGCCCGGGAGACACCGGTGACGGAATCTTCCTGGCCAACTCCATCCAGTACTCGGACTTCAACGGCCCGGAGGAAAAGTCATGGCAGGTGCGCTACGACCTGGACATGAACACCTTCGGCGTGCCGGGGTTGAGCTTCATGGCCCGCTACGTCAACGGCCATGGCATCGACGGCAGCAAGATGGCCTCTGACAGCAAGTACCTGGGCTATGGCTATGGCGAGGATGGCAAGCATCATGAGACCAACCTCGAAGCCAAGTACGTGGTGCAGTCCGGCCCGGCCAAGGACCTGTCGGTGCGCTTGCGCGAGGCGATCCACCGGGGCAATGCCGACCAGGCCGAAGGGGATGTCAACGAGTTCCGGGTGATCGTCGACTACCCGCTGTCGATTCTCTGATCGCGACGTCAGTGCCGGCCCTATCGCGGGCAAGCCCGCTCCCA
>NZ_JABWRO010000116.1:0-17826 GCF_014268985.1 Pseudomonas sp. RW10S2
GGGCGGAACAGGCCCACAAGGGAGCAACAACATGATCAAACGCAATCTGCTGGTAATAGGCCTGGCCGTCGTGCTCAGCGCCTGCGGTTTCCAGCTGCGCGGTACCGGCACCAACGAGATCGCCCTCAAGGAACTGGATCTGAGCGCGCGTAATGCCTATGGCGAGACCGTCACCCAACTGCGCCAGACTCTGCAGAACAGTGGCGTCAAGGTTCAGGCCGGCGCGCCCTACAAGCTGGTACTGACCAACGAGCAGGACAGCCAGCGCGCGGCGACCTACTCCGGCGGCAGCCGCTCTGCTGAATACGAGCTGACTACCGTGCTGAACTACGAAGTTCAGGGGCAGAACGATGCGGTACTGCTCACAGACAAGCTGGAAGTACGCAAGATCTATGTCTACGACGGCAACAACATCACCGGCTCCACCCAGGAAGCCACTCAGGTTCGCCAGGAAATGCGTCGTGACCTGGTCCAGAGCATGATGGGCCGCCTGCAGCAGCTGACCCCGGAGCACCTGGCGCACCTTCAGCGCAAGGCTGACGAACGCGCCCGCGCCGAAGCCGAAGCCCTGAAAGAGGCCCAGCGCATCCAGGACAACACGCCCCAGCAATCCCCGCTGGAAGTCCCGGCCCATTGAGCCTGAACGGGGCACCGCTGGTGCCCCGCCCATCCCATGAAGCTTTCTCCCGCCCAACTCAACAAGCACCTGCAAGGCACACTGGCCCCGGTCTATGTGGTCAGCGGCGACGACCCTCTGCTGTGCCAGGAAGCCGCCGACGCCATTCGCGCCGCCGCGCGCCAACAGGGCTTCGATGAACGTCAGGTGTTCAGCGCCGATGCCAACTTCGACTGGGGTAGCCTGCTGCTGGCCGGTGCCAGCCTTTCGCTGTTCGCCCAACGACGTCTGCTGGAGCTGCGCCTGCCGTCGGGCAAACCCGGCGACAAGGGCGCTGCTGCGCTCATGGAGTATTGCGCCAATCCCGCCGAGGACACGCTGCTGCTGATCAGCCTGCCCAAGCTTGACGGCAGTGCGCAGAAGACTAAATGGGGCAAGGCCCTCATCGAGGGTGAACACTGCCAATTCATTCAGATCTGGCCGGTGGACGCCCAGCAGTTGCCGCAATGGATCAACCAGCGCCTGTCCCAGGCCGGGCTGTCGGCGCAGCGCGATGCGATCGACCTGATCGCCGCAAGGGTCGAGGGCAACCTGCTGGCGGCCGCCCAGGAGATCGAGAAACTCAAGCTGCTCGCCGAGGGCAACCAGATCACCGTCGAGACCGTCCAGGCCGCGGTCGCCGACAGCGCTCGCTTCGATGTGTTCGGCCTGGTCGATGCCATCCTCAACGGCGAGGCCGGGCATGCCCTGCGCATGCTCGAAGGGCTGCGTGGCGAGGGCGTCGAGCCGCCGGTCATTCTATGGGCGCTGGCGCGCGAGCTGCGCCTGTTGGCGGGTCTGGCCCAGCAGTTCAGCCAGGGCGTGCCGCTGGACAAGGCCTTCAGCCAGTCGCGCCCACCAGTATGGGATAAACGCCGCCCTCTGGTCAGCAAGGCTCTGCAGCGCCTGTCAGCGCAACGTTGGGCGCAACTGCTGCAGGATGCCCAGCGTATCGACGCACAGATCAAAGGCCAGGCCGAGGGCTCGCCGTGGACCGGGTTGTCGCGGCTGTCGCTGTTGATGGCCGGCCAGCGCCTGACGCTTCCTTCGGAATAATTGGGACTACTGTAGGAACGGCGGTCCGGCGCTCCCACAGGGGTGTCACAGCTCATACACACAATCAATTGGCCCCCCGCTCGCCCAGGCCATAAAGTCCGCCCCAAGTTCATCCAACCTGGGAACCCCGCCATGAGCAAGAAGCCGAAAAAACACGGCCCCAACAAGGCCAAGTCGATCATCGCCCAACCCCTGTTCCGCTGCCGTCAGGAACGACCGGAAAAGGGCAAGGGCAGCTACCGCCGCGAAGCCTTCCAATCGAGAGATTGGGAGGCTTCTTGCTTTCTGGCCGCCTGAAAAAGGCGCAGGCATGATATGGTCGGCACCTGAACTGCAAAACTGGATCTGTGCATGTCCTTCAGTCTTTCCCAGCGCTGGCGCCCCCGCCAGCTGATCGCGGCCTCCAGCTTCATCCTGCTCGTCGCCTGCGCGGAAAAACCCACCGCCGCCGACGCCCTGCCGCTGGCTCCTGCCCAGCCTGCTCCGAACGTTACCCTGCCCGGCACCGCCACTGACACCAGCAGCGAAATCCAGCCGCTGCAGACCTTCGCCCAATGGCAGGCGGGCTTCCGCCAGCAAGCCCTGCTGGCAGGCATCAGCCCCAATACCTTCGACCGTGCATTCCTTGGCGTCACACCCGACATGGACGTGATCAAGGCCGACCGCAGCCAGCCTGAATTCTCCCGCCCGGTCTGGGAGTATCTCGACGGTGCGTTGTCGCCGCTGCGCGTGCGCAACGGCAAGAAACTGCTGGAACAGCACGCCGAGCTGCTCGGTCGTATCGAGCAACGCTATGGCGTCGACCGCCAGGTGCTGGTTGCCGTATGGGGCATGGAGAGCAATTTCGGGCAGTTCCAGGGCAACAAGTCGGTGATCCGCTCGCTGGCCACCCTGGCCTATGAGGGCCGCCGCCCGACCTTCGCCCAGGACCAGTTGATCGCGGCCCTGCAGATCCTGCAGAACGGCGATATCCAGCCCGAGGCCATGCGCGGCTCCTGGGCCGGTGCAATGGGGCAGACCCAGTTCATCCCTACCACCTACAACACCCACGCGGTGGACTTCGACGGCGATGGTCGCCGCGACATCTGGAACAGCACGGCAGACGCCCTGGCCTCCACCGCGCACTACCTGCAAAGCTCGGGCTGGAAGCGTGGCCAACCTTGGGGCTTCGAGGTTCAGGTGCCGGCAGGCTTCGATTACTGGCTGGCAGACGGCGCTCAACGCAAGTCGGTCAGCGAATGGTTGAGCCTCGGTGTGACACTGCCAACCGGCACCCAACTGCCCAGCGGCAGCAGCCAGCTCTCGGCAGCGCTATTGCTTCCAGCAGGCGCACGCGGACCGGCATTCCTGGTACTGGACAACTTCCGTGCAATCCTGAAGTACAACAATTCCTCGTCCTACGCCCTGGCGGTCAGTCTGCTGGGCGATCGCTTCTCGGGCTGGGGCTTCATTGCCGGATCGTGGCCGAAGGACGACCTGCCGCTGAGCCGCAGCGAGCGCATGGAGCTGCAAAACCTGCTCAACGCCAGCGGGCACGAAGCCGGTAACGCCGATGGCATCATCGGCGCCAACACCCGCAAGGCCATTCGCAATGCCCAGCAAGCTCAGGGCTGGCCGGCCGATGGCTATCCAACACACAAGCTGCTCGATAGCCTGCGGCGCTAGAGAATATCGGGGCTGCTTGTGCAGCCCCTATAGCTTCAGGCTGTGAACAACGCCTGCTCCAGCACAAGCTGCTGTGCATCACTGTCCAGCCGCACCTGCGCACCCAACGGCAGGCACACATTCGGATCGCAGTGCCCACTGCGCCATCCTGCCAACACCGGCACCTGCAGTGGCCCGAAGATATCCCTGAGCAACGGCTCAAGCGCCGCCACCGTGATCCCCGCGAAGTCTCCCACCAGCACCCCCTTGATTCCCTCCAGATTGCCGGCCAAGCGCAGCTGGGTCAGCAGACGGTCCACTCGGTACAGGGGCTCGTTGACGTCCTCGATGAACAGGATGCTGTCGTGGGTATCGATCTGCGCCACAGTGCCCTGGGTCGCTCCGAGCATCGACAGGTTGCCACCCACCAAACGTCCGCTGGCAACACCACCGACCACGGTCGTAAGGCCGAACGCCGCAGGATGCCCGATGGCATCGCCTCGCCCGACCTGCCCCTGCAACTGCTGGAATAGCGAACTGACGGTCGGCTCGAGCTTGGCACCGAGCAGGTCGGCATTGAGCATCCCGCCATGGAAGGTGAGCAACCCGGCATGGCGCTGGATTGCCGTGTGCAGGGCGGTGATGTCGCTGTAGCCGATCAAGGGTTTGGGGTGACGACGAATCAGCTCGAAATCCAGCCGATCCAGCAGCCGCATGCTGCCATAGCCACCCCGCATGCACAGGATCGCGTCGATCTGAGGGTCAGCGAAGGCGTCGTGCAAGTCACGCAGGCGTTGCTCGTCGCTGCCTGCCAGATAGCCGTCGGCCTGCAGCGCACCCGGATAGACGCGGCAGCGCAAGCCCCGTTGTTCGAACCATTGCCGCGCCTTGCCCACATCCAGCCGTGCAGGCCCCGCCGGCGCGACAATTGCGAAGCAGGCGTTACCGGGTAATGCCTTGGGCAGGCGGAAGGTTGGGGCTTCAAGACAGTTCATCGGGCGACTCCTTGCATACAGGGGCTTGCCACTCTATCGGGCGTATTGGAGGGCGCACACAGGGCGCGTTGCCCCAGAAAACAAAAATGCCGATGCCGCCTTTCGGCGCGCATCGGCATGTTCAGCGCAAGCCCGGATCAGAGCTTGATCTTGGCTTCGTGAGCCTGCTGGTCGGCGTGGTACGACGAGCGCACCAGCGGGCCGGAGGCGACGTTCTTGAAGCCCATCTTGTAGCCTTCCTCGGCGAACCAGGCGAAGGTGTCGGGGTGCACGAAACGCTGCACCGGCAAGTGGCTGCGCGACGGCTGCAGGTACTGGCCGAGGGTCAGCATGTCGATGTCATGCTCGCGCATGCGGTGCATCACTTCGATGACTTCCTCGTCGGTCTCGCCCAGGCCGAGCATCAGGCCCGACTTGGTGGGGACGTGCGGCACCAGTTGCTTGAACTTCTGCAGCAGGTCCAGCGACCAGTCGTAGTCCGAACCCGGACGCGCGGCCTTGTACAGACGCGGCACGGTCTCGAGGTTGTGGTTGAACACATCAGGCGGCGTTTGCGCGGTGATTTCCAGCGCCACGTCCATACGCCCGCGGTAGTCCGGCACCAGGGTTTCCAACTGCACGCCCGGGGACAGGGCGCGGATTTCGCGGATGCAATCGGCAAAGTGCTGGGCGCCACCATCACGCAGGTCGTCGCGGTCTACCGAGGTGATCACCACGTACTTCAGGCGCAGGTCGGCAATGGCGACCGCCAGGTTCTTCGGCTCGTCCAGATCCAGAGGCTTCGGACGGCCGTGACCAACGTCGCAGAACGGGCAGCGGCGGGTGCAGATGTCACCCATGATCATGAAGGTCGCGGTGCCACCGGAGAAACACTCGCCCAGGTTGGGGCAGGATGCCTCTTCGCAGACGCTGTGCAACTTGTGCTTGCGCAGCAGTTGCTTGATGCGATCGACTTCCGGCGAAACCGGGATGCGCACGCGAATCCAGTCGGGCTTCTTCGGCAGTTCTTCGGTGGGGATGATTTTCACCGGGATGCGCGCGACCTTATCGGCGCCACGCAGCTTGACCCCGGCTTCCACTTTCTTGGGGGCGGGGCGCGGGGTGACGTCTTGGGTCGCGATCAGGTTCGGCACGGCTTCTTGCACAGTTGTCATATTCAGTCGATTCCGCCCGTGAGGGTCGTCTGCTCAGCATAGTCGAGGTGCTTGACCAGCTGTCCGCGCAGCCTTGTCCTGACCTCGTCGAGTTCGATCGGACCTGCCAGGTCGCGCAGCTGGGTCATGGCCAGCCCCGCATACCCGCAGGGGTTGATTCGGCGGAATGGCGCGAGGTCCATGTCCACGTTCAGGGCAAGGCCGTGGAACGAACGGCCATTGCGGATTCGAAGGCCAAGTGACGCGATCTTCGCTCCATCGACATAGACGCCAGGGGCGTCGGGCTTGGCCACCGCCTGCACGCCATAGCTGGCGAGCAGTTCGATGAGCGTAGTCTCGATGCGGCTGACCAGTTCGCGCACGCCAATGCTCAGGCGGCGCACGTCCAGCAGCAGGTAGGCGACCAACTGGCCGGGGCCGTGGTAGGTGACCTGGCCGCCGCGGTCGGTCTGCACCACCGGGATATCGCCCGGAATCAGCAGATGCTCGGCCTTGCCGGCCTGGCCCTGGGTGAAGACTGCAGGATGCTCGACCAACCAGACTTCGTCCTGGCTGTCCGGGCTGCGTTGCTCGGTAAAACGACGCATGGCCTCCAGCACCGGTTCATAGGGCTGCAGGCCAAGATCGCGAAAACCGAGACACGCGGGCATCACAGCACCATTTTCACGATGCCGGTGGCACGCAGGGCACTGTTGATATCGTGCAGCTGATTCTCGCTCTCGGCGACGATGTGCAGTTGCACCGTGGTGTACTTGCCTTCCTTGCTCTGGCGCTCGGCCAGGGTGGAAAGGTCGACCTTGGCGTGCTTGCTCAGGACTTCGATGACCATGTCCTTGAAGCCGACAACAGTATCGCCGATGACCTTGATCGGGTAATCGGCGCAGGGGAATTCGATTTTGTGCGACTTGACGTCAGCTTCGCTCATGGCGCATACGCCCTCGTAAGGCGTGGCAACAACAATGCCCCCGCGTGGTTGCACGGGGGCATGGCCGGTCACGTATCAGTTGAACAAACCGTAGAAGAACAGGCGGATGCTATCCCACATACGGCGGAAGAAACCACCTTCCTCGACGCCATCCAGGGCGATCAGGTCGGCGCTGTGCACCACTTTCTCGTCCAGTTTGACTTCCACTTTGCCGATCACGTCACCTTTTGCGATCGGAGCGGTCAGTTGCGGGTTCATGGTCATCGAAGCCTGGAGGCGTTTCAATTGGCCTTTAGGCATGGTCATGGTCAGGTCGTTGGCCAGACCGGCCTTGACTTGACCGGTGGCGCCCTTCCAGACCGGAGCCTGGGTCAGCTCGGTGCCCTTCTGATAGAAGGTCTGGGTTTCGAAGAAGCGGAAACCGTAGGTCAGCAGCTTCTGCGTCTCGGCGGCACGGGCCTGCTCGCTGTTGGTGCCGAACACCACCGCGATCAGACGCTGGCCGTCGCGAACGGCCGACGCCACCATGCAGTAGCCGGCTTCCTCGGTGTGGCCGGTCTTCAGACCGTCGACGGTCTTGTCGCGCCACAGCAGCAGGTTGCGGTTAGGCTGCTTGATGTTGTTCCAGTAGAACTCTTTCTGCGAGTAGATCGCGTAGTGGGCCGGATCTTCGTTGATGATCGCGCGCGCCAGCAGGGCCATGTCGTGGGCCGAGGAATAGTGCTCAGGGTTCGGCAGGCCGGTCGGGTTCATGAAGTGCGAATTGGACATGCCCAGGTCGCCGGCAGTCTTGTTCATCATGTCGGCGAAGGCGTCTTCACTGCCGGCGATGTGCTCGGACAGGGCGACCGAGGCATCGTTGCCCGACTGGATGATGATGCCGTGCAGCAGGTCGCTGACGGTCACCTGGCTGCCGACCTTGATGAACATGCGCGAACCGCCGGTACGCCAGGCGTTCTCGCTGACGGTCACCGGGTCGTTCTCGCCGATCTGGCCACGACGGATGTCGAGAGTGGCGATGTAGGCGGTCATCAGCTTGGTCAGGCTGGCTGGCGGCAGGCGCTCGTCACCGTTGTTCTCGACCAGCACGTTGCCGCTGGACGCATCCATGAGTACATAGGACTTGGCTGCCAACTGCGGAGGTGCTGGCATCATCTGCTCGGCTGCAAAGGCAGCAGGCACGATCATCAGCAGTACGGGCAGGCAAAGTCGTTTGGCAAGGTTGGTGATGTTCATCCGTCTCTCGTAAATCGCTAATGGTCTGATGTTCCGCGGGGATACCACGGCGTTTCAGTCTGCTTCAGGGCTGGCGGACAACCCCATGCCCCAAGGGGCAAAACCGCCATTGTACATGGCCGAACCTGGCAATTCATGAACAAACCGACAGGTCGGCAAGATACTGCGCAGTCAGTCTGCTGTGACCAGCTTGGCCTGCCCCAGGTTCGCCAGGCGAATGCTGTCCTGCGCCTGCTGGATCTCACCCTGGCTGCTGATCGGCCCCAGACGTACCCGGTGCAGCGTTTGCTGGTTGCGTACGATGGAACTGATGAACACCGGAGCACTGACCATGGTGCTCAACTTGGAACGCAACAGCTCGGCCGCGTCCGGGTTGGCGAAGGCGCCCACCTGAAGGAAGCTGCCGCCGCCGTTGCCCGGTACGTTGTTGCCGGCAACCTGCACCGGCACCACGGGTGCCGCGTGCTGCTGCGGCGGCGGGGTCCACTGCTCGACGCGCCCGGTGCTGGCAGGGATCGGCTGCGCCTGGGCGACCTGCGGCTCCTTGAGCATCGATGGCGGCTGCTGGCCCTTCTGCGCCCACCACTGCTGCGGGTCGATACCCTCGACGCGCACATGGGCGGTGCCGATCTCGGCGTAACCGAGCTTCTTCGCCGCGGCATACGACAAGTCGATGATGCGGTCCGAATAGAACGGCCCGCGATCGTTGACCCGCAGGATCACGCTACGGCCGTTGGCCAGGTTGGTTACCCGCACATAGGCCGGCAGCGGCAGGGTCTTGTGCGCCGCGCTCATGCCGTAGAGGTCGTAAAGCTCGCCGTTGGCGGTGTTCTGCCCGTGGAACTTGGTGCCGTACCACGACGCAGTACCCTCGGCGCGATAGTTGCGCGAGTCCTGCATCGGGTAATAAGTCTTGCCCAGCACGGTGTACGGGTTGGCCTTGTAGTTGCCGGTGTGCACGGTCGGGGTGGCGTCGGGAATCTTGTTGACGTCCACGTCCCACCAGGGCGCACCGTCCTTGTGGGCACGGTTGATGTCCAGGCCCGGCTGCGAGCGAACGGTGTTGCCGCCCGCCTGCGAGGTCGGACGGCTGGAAGAACAGCTGACCAGCACCAGGCCGATGGCGGCACAGGTGAGCAGCTTGAAGGTATTGGCTTTGAACAATTCGCGCATTACTTGACGCCCCGTGCCTGGACCAGCTGTTGCGAGAGCTGATGCACCGCCATGGCATACATCACGCTGCGGTTGTAACGCGTGATCGCGTAGAAGTTCTTGAGGCCCATCCAGTATTCGGGGCCATTGTCGCCTTCGAGCCGGAACGCCGTGACCGGCAGATCATCGCGCAGCGCATCATGACTCGACCAGCCCAGCGCTCGCAACTCCCCGACTGTCTTCACAGGCTCGATGCCAGTGGTCAGGCCCTCGTCGACACGCGTACCACTGACCTGCGCCCGGCTGACCACCGGCTGCCCGGCGATCCAGCCGTGGCGCTTGAAATAGCTGGCCACGCTACCGATGGCGTCATCCGGGTTGTTCCAGATGTTGATGTGGCCGTCGCCGTCGAAGTCCACGGCGTAATTGCGGAAACTGCTCGGCATGAACTGCGGCAGGCCCATGGCGCCAGCATAGGAGCCCTTGAGCGTGAGCGGGTCGAGTTGCTCCTCGCGCGCCAGCAGGAGGAACTCACGCAGCTCCTTGCGGAAGAATTCGGCTCGCGGCGGGTAGTCGAAGCCCAGCGTCGACAAGGCATCGATGACACGGTAGTTACCGGTATTGCGGCCAAAGAAGGTTTCCACGCCGATGATCGCGACGATGTACTGGGCCGGCACGCCGTATTCCTGCTCGGCGCGGGCCAGCACGGCTTCGTGCTGGCGCCAGAAGTCCACACCGCGGGCAATGCGCGCATCGGTGATGAACATCGGGCGGTATTCCTTCCACGGCTTGACCCGCTCGGCCGGACGCGAGATCGCGTCGAGGATCGCCTGCTTGCGCTGCACCTCGCGGAACACGGCCATCAGTTGCTCGTCGGCAAAGCCGTAGTCGCGGGTCATTTCGCCAACGAATTCGGCCACCTTGGGCGAGCCGTCATAGTCGCCGGCATTGGCCTGCTGGACAGCGCCGAACAGCCCCATCGCGCCGATCCACGGCATACAACGGGCAGCCCAGCCACGCACTGCTTGCATGAAATTCTTCACCTTTTTCAAACCTGCGCGATCCATTTGCGGTGCGTGTGGATCGACATCAAAACGCCAAACGCTGACAGCAGCGTCACCAACGAAGTTCCGCCATAGCTGATAAAGGGCAACGGCACACCCACCACGGGCAGCAGGCCACTCACCATACCGATGTTGACGAACACATAAACAAAGAAGGTCATCGTCAGGCTGCCGGCCAGCAACTTGCCGAACAGGGTCTGCGCCTGCGCGGTGATGACCAGGCCGCGACCGATCAGCAACAGGTAGATGATCAGCAGCAGGCAGATGCCCACCAGGCCGAATTCCTCACCCAGCACGGCGATGATGAAGTCGGTGTGGCTTTCGGGCAGAAAGTCCAGGTGCGACTGGGTGCCCAGCAGCCAGCCCTTGCCGAACACGCCGCCCGAACCGATCGCGGCCTTGGACTGGATGATGTTCCAGCCAGTACCCAGCGGATCGCTCTCGGGGTCGAGGAAGGTCAGGACCCGCTGCTTCTGATAGTCATGCATCACGAAGAACCACATCGCCACGGCCACCGGTACGGCCGCCGTCACCACGCTGATGATCCAGCGCCAGCGCAGGCCGCCCATGAACAGCACGAACGCACCGGAGGCAAGGATCAACAGCGCCGTGCCAAGGTCGGGTTGTCGGACGATAAGGATGAACGGCACACCGATCAACACCAGGCTGATTGCCACGTGTTTCAGATGGGGCGGCAGGGTGCGCTTGGACAGGTACCAGGCGATGGTCGCCGGCATGATGATCTTCATGAATTCCGAGGGCTGGAAACGAATCACCCCGGGAATGTTGATCCAGCGCGTGGCGCCCATGGCGTTGTGGCCCATCACATCCACCACCACCAGCAACAGCACCCCCGCCACGTAGGCCAGCGGCACCCAGCGCGCCATGAAGCGCGGCTCGAGCTGGGCGATGATGAACATGGACACCAGGCCGATGCCGAAGGAACTGGCCTGCTTCATCAGCAGGTCCCAGTTCTTGCCGCTGGCCGAATAGAGGACGAACAGGCTGCCGGCGGCGAGCGTCAGCAGAATGAGCAGCAGAGGACCGTCGACATGGATGCGCTGCAGGAAGCTGGCGCGCCTGCGCATCACGTCTTCGCTGGAGAGCATGCGATCGAAATTGTTCTTCACGGGGCCGTTTCCTGGGCGACAGTGACAGTGGCAGGGCCAAATTCGGGCTTGAGCCGGCCGTTTTCGTCGAGTAACCAGGCGTCCATGACCTGGCGCACCACGGGGGCGGCGACACCAGAGCCGGACTCGCCGTTCTCGACCATTACCGAGACCACGATCTTCGGATCTTCGGCGGGTGCGAAGGCGACGAACAGCGCGTGGTCGCGGTGACGCTCCTGGAGTTTGTTGCGGTCGTACTTCTCGCCCTGCTTGATCGCCACCACCTGTGCGGTACCACTCTTGCCGGCGATACGATATTGCGAGCCGAGCGCGGCCTTGCGCGCCGTGCCGCGCGCGCCGTGCATCACCTGCTCCATGCCATGGGTGACCCGGGCCCAGTCGTTCTTGTCGCGCAGCACGATGTCTTCCACCGGGTTCTCATCCACCGGCTGCTTGCCCTCGATGGTCTTGGCCAGGTGCGGACGGTTCCACTTGCCCTTGTTGGCGATCAGCGCGGTGGCCTGGGCCAGTTGCAGGGGCGTTGCCTGCATGTAGCCCTGGCCAATGCCCAGAATCAGCGTTTCACCGGGGAACCAGGCCTGGCGGCGGGTGGCGCGCTTCCATTCACGCGAAGGCATCAGCCCGGGCGACTCTTCGAACATGTCCAGCGAGACTTTCTGGCCGATGCCGAACTTGTTCATGTAGGCCGACAGCCGATCAATCCCCATCTTGTGCGCAAGATCGTAGAAATAGGTGTCGTTAGAACGCATGATCGCCACATCCAGATCCACCCAGCCATCGCCGGTGCGGTTCCAGTTGCGGTACTTGTGGTCATAGTTGGGCAGTTGGTAGTAGCCCGGGTCGAACACCCGGCTGCTGGCATTGACCACACCGCTGTCCAGGCCGGCGATGGCCACTGCCGGCTTGATGGTCGAGCCCGGAGGATACAGGCCGCGCAGCACGCGGTTGAACAACGGGCGATCGATCGAATCGCGCAGCTCGGCATAGGCCTTGAAGCTGATGCCGGTGACGAACAGGTTGGGATCGAAGCTCGGCTGGCTGACCATCGCCAGCACCTCGCCGGTGCGCGGGTCGAGGGCGACGATCGCCCCACGGCGGCCTGCCAGCGCCTCTTCGGCGGCCTCCTGCAGCTTGATGTCCAGGCTCAGGACAATATCCTTGCCAGGAATCGGATCGGTGCGCTTGAGCACCCGCAAGACACGGCCGCGAGCGTTGGTCTCGACTTCCTCGTAGCCAACCTGGCCATGCAGGTCGTCCTCGTAGAAACGCTCGATGCCGGTCTTGCCGATATGGTGGGTGCCGCTGTAGTTCACCGGATCGAGGGACTTGAGTTCCTTCTCGTTGATCCGCCCGACATAGCCCACCGAATGGGCGAAATGCGCACCTTGTGGGTAATGCCGCACCAGTTGCGCCGCCACCTCCACCCCGGGAAGGCGGAACTGGTTCACTGCGACGCGGGCGATCTGCTCCTCGTTCAGTTCGAACAGGATCGGCACCGGCTCGAATGGCCGACGCCCCTGCTTCATGCGGCGCTCGAACAAGGCACGATCATCTTCGCTCAGCTCGAGCACCTCGATGATGGTGTCCAGCACCTCCTGCCACTTGCCCGCGCGTTCGCGGGTCATGGTCAGGCTGAAACTGGGGCGGTTGTCGGCGACGATCACACCATTGCGATCGAAGATCAGCCCACGGGTCGGCGGAATCGGCTGCACATGCACCCGGTTGTTCTCCGACAGCGTCGAGTGGTAGTCGTACTGGATGATCTGCAGGTAATACAGGCGCGCGATCAGCACGGACACGAGCAGCATGATCGCCACCGCGCCGACCACGACGCGGTTGCGCACCAGGCGTGCGTCTTTCTCGTGGTCCTTGAGGCGGATCTGCTGCGGCATCGGACAGGCTTACGAAGTCATTTGTGGTAAGGGTGCCCGGACAACACGGTCCAGGCGCGGTAGATCTGTTCACCGATGAGTATCCGCACCAACGGGTGCGGCAGGGTCAGCGGCGACAGCGACCAGCGCTGTTCGGCACGGGCGCAGACTTCCGGCGCCAGCCCTTCCGGGCCGCCCACCATCAGGTTGACCGTACGCGCATCCAGGCGCCAGCGATCCAGCTCGGTCGCCAGTTGCTCGGTGCTCCACGGCTTGCCATGGACTTCGAGCGTGACGATCCGTTCACCGGGCTGGACCTTGGCCAGCATCGCCTCGCCTTCCTGACGGATCAGGCGGGCAACGTCGGCGTTCTTGCCACGGGTGTTCAGCGGGATTTCAACCAGCTCCAGCGACAGCTCGGCGGGGAGGCGCTTGGCGTACTCGTGCCAGCCTTCCTCGACCCACTTCGGCATGCGCGAGCCGACCGCGATCAGACGCAGACGCACGGCGGTTCCTTATTCCCGATCCTTGAGCTTGTCGGTGAAGTAGTCACTGGCGTTTTCCGGGCTGTGGTGCTTGGCATCAGCAGCACGGCTCTGCTCGGCGCCCAGCCACAGACGCTCCAGGTCGTAGAACTGACGGGCAGCGGCGGTCATCATGTGCACGATGACGTCGTTCAGGTCCAGCAGCACCCAGTCGCTGTCGCCCTTGCCTTCTTCGCCCAGCGGCTGCGCGCCCTTGGCCTTGACGGCCTCACGGACCTTTTCCAGCATCGCGTTGATCTGGCGGTTGGAGGTACCGGTGGCAATGATCATGTAGTCGGTGAGGCTGTGCTTGTCGCGCACGTCGATGACCTGGATGTCCTGGGCCTTGACGTCTTCCAGCGCGGCCTTGGTCAGTTCGACCAGTTCTTCGCCATTGATTTTCTGCTTGGTCATATAAAACTCGTTCAACTCGTTGTAATGAGGCGCCCTGCAGCGCCCTCAGTTGGACACACGGTACAGACCGTGCGCCTCGATGTAGGCCAGTACTGCGTCCGGCACCAGGAACCGAACCGACTTGCCGCTGGCCAGCAGCTGCCGGATCTGTGTGGCGGACACCGCAAGCGGCGTCTGCCAGACGAACGAAATGTTCCCCGCCGGGCCGGACATGGCGGTGGGATCGCTCTGCGAGCGCGCAGCCAGAAGGTTGCGCAGCTCGTCGGGGGGTTCGACATCGGCATCCGGGCGCTGCAGCACCAGGATGTGACAATGTTGCAGCAGCTCTTCCCAGCGGTGCCAGCCCGGGAGACCACAGAAGGCATCCCAGCCCAGCACCAGGTAGAGCTGGTCGTGCGTGTTCAGTTCGCTGCGGATCGACTCCAGGGTGTCGATGGTGTACGACGGTTTGTCGCGCGCCAGCTCCCGGGCATCCACGCTCAAGCCCTCGACCCCTTGTACCGCGCTACGCACCATGGCCAGCCGGTCGGTGGCGGCCACCTGCGGGGTGTCGCGGTGCGGCGGTCGGGCGTTGGGCAGCAGGCGTAACTCGTCCAACCCCATGAACTCGGCCACTTCCAGCGCGCTGCGCAGGTGGCCGATGTGCACCGGGTCGAATGTGCCGCCAAGAATGCCGATACGCCGGACTGCCGGGGCCTTGCTCAACTCAGCAGGACCCGCGCAACTGACCGTCGCCGATCACCACGTACTTCTCGCAAGTCAGCCCTTCCAGGCCGACCGGACCGCGGGCGTGCAGCTTATCGGTGGAAATCCCGATCTCCGCACCCAGGCCATACTCGAAGCCATCGGCAAAGCAGGTCGGGGTGTTGAGCATGACCGACGCCGAATCGACCTCGGCCATGAAGCGCCGCGCGTTACCCTGGTGCTCGGTGGCGATCGAGTCGGTGTGGTGCGAGCCATAGTGATTGATGTGTTCGATGGCCGGATCCAGGCCATCGACGATGCGGATCGACAGGATCGCATCCAGGTACTCGGTGTGCCAGTCGTCCTCAGTGGCCGGCTTGGCGGCGATGATCGCCCGGGTGCGCTCGCAGCCACGCAGCTCGACACCCTTCTCTTCGAAGCGGCGGGCCATGTCCGGCAGGAACGCCTGGGCCACGCTGGCGTCGACCAGCAGCGTCTCCATGGCGCCACAGATGCCATAGCGGTAGGTCTTGGCGTTGAAGGCGATGCGCGCGGCCTTTTCCAGGTCGGCGTGGGCATCGACATAAACGTGACAGATGCCGTCCAGGTGCTTGATCACCGGCACGCGCGCATCACGGCTGATACGTTCGATCAGGCCACGGCCACCACGCGGGACGATGACATCGACGAACTCCGGCATGCTGATCAGCGCACCGACGGCTTCGCGGTCGGTGGTTTCGACCACCTGTACCACGGCTGGTGGCAGCCCGGCTTCGGCCAGGCCGCGCTGGATGCAGGTGGCGATGGCGCGATTGGAGTGGATGGCTTCCGAGCCGCCCCGCAGGATGGTCGCGTTGCCGGACTTCAGGCACAGGCTGGCAGCGTCGATGGTCACGTTCGGGCGAGACTCGTAGATGATGCCGATCACACCGAGCGGTACGCGCATCTTGCCAACCTGGATGCCCGACGGACGGTAGCTCATGTCGCGGATCGCACCGACCGGGTCCGGCAGCGCAGCCACCTGGCGCAGGCCGGTGATCATGCCATCGATGCGCGCCGGGGTGAGGGCCAGACGGTCCAGCAGTGCTGGCTCCAGGCCATTGGCACGGCCTGCGGCGAGGTCCTGTTCGTTGGCTGCGGTCAGCTCGGCGCGGGCAGCGTCGAGCGCGTCGGCAGCGGCCTGCAGGGCGCGATTCTTCTGCGCAGTGCTGGCGCGGCCGATCACCCGCGAGGCCTCACGGGCGGCGCGACCCAGGCGGGTCATGTAGTCAAGAACGGACTCGGTCATGGGTTCGGTGTCTTGGCGAAGGGGAAATCGGCTGATTATAACTGCCGCGCTCGGGTACGCCCAGCGGCGGGTGGCGGATGGTAGAAGATGGCAGCGGAAATATGTAGGAAAGATGTAACTGAGGGTATCGGAATTGACCCACTTCGGCGTCGACCTTTTCGCGGGCAAGCCCGCTCCTACCGGGAGTGGCGTAGCCTGGGGCGACGCGGACTAAACCCTGGGAAGATCAACCCGGTTACAACCTGGTTCAGCCTCGATTAAGCCTTTCATTGCTATCATCCCCGCCTTCGCCACCACGAACCGCCAACATGCCCGTCCCCTGCCCGGCCCGCGCCCTGCCCGACCGCTTTTTCGACCGCGATGCCCAGACCCTCGCCCGCGAGTTGCTCGGCAAGGTCATCCGCCACCGCCACGGCGATCTGTGGCTGGCCGCCCGCATCATCGAGACCGAAGCCTACTACCTCACCGACAAGGGCAGCCACGCCTCGCTCGGCTATACGGAAAAGCGCAAGGCGCTGTTCCTCGACGGCGGGCACATCTACATGTACTACGCCCGCGGCGGCGACTCGTTGAACTTCAGCGCCCACGGGCCGGGCAACGCGGTGTTGATCAAGTCGGCCTACCCCTGGGTCGACGCCCTCTCCGATGACAACAGCCTGGCGCAGATGCAGTTGAACAACCCGGACGCCAACGGCAACCTGCGCCCGGCAGAGCGCCTGTGCGCCGGCCAGACCCTGCTGTGCCGCGCCCTGAGCCTGAAGGTGCCGGACTGGGACGCCCGCCGTTTCGACCCGCAGGGGCTCTATGTCGAAGATTGCGCAATCAATGTGCCACGCGTGATCCAGACCACCCGCCTGGGCATCCCCCACGGCCGCGACGAGCACCTGCCGTACCGCTTCGTGGACGCCGAATTCGCCCGTTTCTGCACCCGGAACCCGCTACGCCGGGGCCAGGTCGAAGGACGGGATTTCTTCATTCTGGAACAAGGAAACTGACACCATGAGCCAATGGCTCGACAGCCTGACCGGCTGGCTCAGCGCCAACCCGCAGTGGCTTGGCCTGGCCATCTTCCTGATCGCCTGCATCGAGTGCCTGGCCATCGCCGGCATCATCGTGCCCGGCACGGTGCTGCTGTTCGCTGTAGCGGTGCTGGCCGGCAGCGGCACCTTCAGCCTGGGCGAGACGCTGCTGCTGGGCTTTCTCGGCGGCATGCTCGGTGACGCCATGTCGTACGCCATCGGCAAGTACTTCCACCAGAACATCCGGCGCCTGCCGCTGCTGCGCCACCACCCCGAATGGATCGGCAGCGCCGAAACCTACTTCCAGCGCTACGGTATCGCCAGCCTGCTGATAGGCCGCTTCATCGGCCCGCTGCGGCCGATGCTGCCGATGGTTGCTGGCATGTTCGACATGCCATTGCCGCGCTTCATCGCCGTCAGCCTGGTGGCCGGTGCTGGCTGGTCGGTGGCCTACCTGCTGCCTGGCTGGGCCACCGGTGCCGCCATGCGCCTGCCGCTGCCGGAAGGCTTCTGGCTGGATGCGGGGATCGTCGCCGGTGGCTTGGCGGTGCTGGTGGCCCTGAGCTTCAACGCCAGCATCCGCGACCAGCGCCACGGCACCCGCCTGATCGCCGGCCTGAGCCTGGTAGCACTGGCGGGCGTATTTCTCGGCTGGCCCTACTTGCACGAGTTCGACCAGGGCGTGATGACCCTCGTCCAGGAGCATCGCAGCAAGGCGTTCGACAGCGCCGTGGTCATCGTCACCCGCCTGGGCGACTTCAAGACCCAGTTCTTCCTCGGCGGCCTGCTGACCGGGCTCCTGCTCCTGGCGCGGCAATGGCGCCATGCACTGTTCGCCGGGGGCGCACTGATCGGCACCGCGCTGTGCAACGGCTCGCTGAAATGGCTGTTCGCCCGGGCGCGCCCGGAAGTGCTGGCCGATCCACTGACCAGCTACAGCATGCCCAGCGGGCATAGCTCGGCATCCTTTGCGTTTTTCCTGGTACTGGCGGTGCTGGCCGGTCGCGGCCAGCCG
>NZ_JABWRO010000117.1:0-17537 GCF_014268985.1 Pseudomonas sp. RW10S2
GCAGTCTCCTGCCGGGGCTTGTCGTTTCTACAGGTTTTAACTGAACAGCCCTTTCAGACGTTCCCAGGCGCTTTCATCCACCGCTGGCGCCTCATGATGGTGATGGAGCTCTTCGAAGACGGCTGGGTTGCTGGATTTCTGGATTTCCTTGGGATGCTCGCTAGCCCATTTGCTGACCAGTTCGTCCTGCCATTCGCTGTCATTGGGGTGGGTAAAGTAGCTGCGCGCTACCTTGACCGGATCGCGCAACCGGCCGCCCTGCCAGTATTTGTACATGGCGAAGCCGACATCGCGCACCGCCACCCGGGCCATCAGAGTGGCCAAGGTATGCAGCGGATGCACGTCATGGTCCTTGGCAAGCTGGGAGTGGGTCGGATTGGTCGAACCGGTGAGCATGGGATTGCCCATCCTGTATGTCTGGATATCGTCGACCGAGTTGCCGATCAGGTTGAGGATGGCGCGATAGCCGATCTTGGGCAGGTCGGTTGCAAGGCGCAGCGGTGAGCCCGTGATCCAGGAAACGCGCCTCGCCACATTGAACCCGGGAAGGTCCGCCAATGTATCGCGAATTTCCAGTGCACTGTTCAGGTGTTCCTGCCACTGCGGATCGGGGTGATCCTGAAGCAGGATCAGCAGCGCCAGTTCAGTGTCCGAGCGTTGCCCTGGCGTGATGTTCTCGAAGTCGCCGGAGGGCGCGAAGAGTACTTTGGCCATCGGCTCGGCCAGGCTGGCTATCACATCGCTACCGGCGAACATGCCGGTGACAATGGGCCAGCCGTGCTTGCAGTCGGCTTGTGCGGTCCAGGTCAGTACAGTGTCGTGACCCTGCTTGTGCAGGCTCAATTCGGCGTAGTTGGAGTGGGCGAAGTAATCTTCCAGCACGTGCAGTGCTGCACCGAATTTGCGCATGCCCTCAGGGGTCGGGCCGGCCGCCATTGCCTCGCGTAGTCGTTCGCACATGTAATCGACCGAACTGAAGATGTGGCGCTTCATGGACGTATCCGGATCGACCTGCAACCGCGGATCGTCCTGTGCCACAGGCGGCTCGAAGTCTGCATCGATGGTGCGCGGATCATTCACTGACGGGCTGGGGTTGTAGGGATTGTCGATGTGCTCGGTAGGACGATACACCCCGAGCATCTGCGGTGTGATCACGTAGTGCGCGCGCTCTTGCGGCGTGGATTGCAGGCTGGGGAATGCCTTGAGCGCCAGCAGGTCTACGAGTTGGGTCAGGACTTTCCGGGAGAGCTTGCGCGGGAACTCTTTGGGCGCGTCCTCGGCGCGGACCAGCTTGGGATCGAGCAACTGCGAGTAGTCGCGCAACCAGTTGCCGAAATAGATCGCCTTGCGTTGTTGCTCATTGAACCCGGCGTACTTGAGGTCTTCCTCGATCGACTCATGCCCCCAGGACATTTCAGGGTTTTTCTTGTCGCCCTTGCCCGCAGAAAAGCCCTCGGTGCTGCCTTCATTGGTGTTGGCGCGTTGCGCATGTTCATCCTGGCTCTGGCGGATGAACAGACGCATGGCCTGGTCATCGGCTCGCAGGGTGATGGTTCGGCCTGCTTCGGTCAGCTGGGCGATCGGCAGATCACCGCTTGGGCCTGACTCCATGCAGCCGATCAGGTAGGCGAAGCGCGCACCTTCCTCGAGTTCTGCATCCTCGGCCACCGAGGCTAAGCCATCGTCCAGGCCTTTCGCGAAGTCTTGGCGCAGAAGGTTGTCCAGGTGATGACCGAACTCGTGCAGCAGGATGGTCGCCATTTCACAGGCTGCCTGTGGCTGCAGCAGCGCGCCAGCGATCACCTCGGGGTGCAGGTGGATGATACGCGTGGCATTGTCGTAGCAGGCTTTGCCTGCCACCTGTGGGTTCACCTGGTGTACAGGGTTGCTCAACGTGCCGTCGCGCAGTGCGTCCTGCAGCTGCTGGTAGCAACTGTCTGGCAGGTCGTCACCGAACACAGGGATGAGCATTTCGCGAAAGGCCTGTGCTGAGAGCGGCCGGCTGATTTCGGTGAGTCGATCAAGAGCGAAGCGGGTGTGCAGGCTTAGTGGGATCATGCTGGGGACTCATCAACTGACGGAGCCCCAGCATGTGAGCCGCATGGTGCAAGAGGGAGCAGGCAACGCCTCCCGCTGTAGGCGCTACGAAAGGCGGGTGCGGTTTTGAAGGGCCCCGCAGGCCAGCAGGCCGATCTCGAACAGCAACCACATCGGGATGGCGAGCATGGTCTGGGAGAACACGTCAGGAGGCGTGAGGATCATACCGGCCACGAAACAGCCGACGATCACGTAGGGCCGGCTACGGCGCAAGCTGGCAACATCGGTCATGCCTGCCCAGACCACGATGAAGGTTGCCACCGGAATCTCGAATGCCAGGCCGAACGCCAGGAAAAGCGCGAGGATGAAGTCCAGATACTGGCTGATGTCGGTCATCATTGCCACGCCTTCGGGCGTCACGCTGGCGAAGAAACCGAACATCATCGGAAACACCAGGAAGAACGCGAATGCCATACCGCCGTAGAACAGCAGGATGCTCGACACCAGCAGCGGCAGGGCGATGCGTTTCTCCCGCCGATACAGCCCCGGCGCGATGAAGCCCCAAGCCTGATGCAGCAGCACTGGCATGCTGATGAACAGCGCGCACATGGCCGTCAGCTTGAAGGGCGTGAGAAACGGCGAGGTGACGCTGGTCGCGATCATGCTCGCGCCTTCGGGCAGGAAGCGGCGCAGCGGTTCGGAGACCAGGGTGTAGAGGGTCTGGGCGAAGGGGAACAACCCGGCGAACGCCAGGGCGATGGCCAGCAGGCAACGCACCAGGCGCTTGCGTACGTCACGCAGGTGTTCGGTCAGCGGCATTGCCGACCTTCCGTGGACAGCGAAGCTCATGATCTACCTTCCCTGGCGGGGGCTTCATCGAGGCTGACACCCTGGCGGATATCCTGCTCCAGTTTGCGCAGCGCCGCATCGTCCAGGGCTGGCATGTCGATTTCCCGCTCGACCTGGGCGCGCAGCATGTTCATGGCCTGCCGCGCCTGCCCAAGGCCGCGCCCGACGGTGCGCATCGCCACCGGCAGGCGTTCGGGCCCCAGGACCAGCAGAGCGACGACGCCAACCAGCAGCAGTTCGCTGAAACCGATCTCGAACATCAGCCTTGGCGATCCGTTGGCTGCTGTTGAACCTGTGCGTTGGGTGATGCGCTGCTGTTGTCGTCACCGCCCATCGACTTGCGAAAACCCTGGATCGCTTCGCCGACATCGCTGCCCAGGCCTTTGAGGCGCTTGGTGCCGAACAGCAGGAAAACGATCAGCAGCACGATCACCAGTTGCCAGATGCCTATACCGCCCATTTGTGAGAACCCCTGTAAGGTCATGAAAAGGAAGGCCAATCCTGCCTGCTTCAGATGACGCCAACGTGACTGTCGGGAAACGTTGCCATGTGCTTGCAACACGCACCGTGTTGACTGGCCCCTCCACGGATGACGAGGCGCGGTGCAATGGGTGGCGGGCGACAACAGGGTGCAGCGTTGCTGATGGTGATGGTGGCGCTGGCGATGCTTGCGGCGGGCCTGGCCTGGCTGGTGGAGGAGGGGCGTCGCCAGGTCGATGAAACGCGCTTGCTGCGTCAGCGCGTGCAGGTGCGGGCGATGGAGCAGGCTGGCCTTGCCTATGCCAGCCAGGCCCTGCGCGATCCGGCCTGGCGCGTCAGCCCCCTGTTCTGGCAGGCCCTGCGCGGCCAGGCGCTGGAGTATGACTTTGGGGCAGGCAAGGCACGCCTGCGGGTGCGCGACCAGCACACCTGCTTCAACGTCAATGCCTTGCTGGGCGAAGACGCCGAGCGTGCCGAGCGTCAGCTGCGCCGGTTGCTCGGCGACGACATGGCGGCCGAGCGATTGGTCGACGCCCTGGCCGATTGGCTGGACGCTGACAGCGACACGCGCCTGCAAGGTGCCGAGAGCGGCCAGTACCTGCGTCAGCAGCCACCGCGTCTGGCGGCCAACCAGGCGATGCTCGACCCGAGCGAACTGAACCTGCTGCTCGAGCCCGATGCCGGGCGCCAGGGGCGTTATCCGATGCTGTGCGCATTGCCGCAGACCAGCGGCTGGCGGCTCAATGCCAATGCCTTGAACCTGGAGCACCTGCCGTTGCTGGAGGCGCTCTACGAGGGGCACTTTTCCCGATCGCTGCTCAGCCGGATCATCAGTAATCGGCCGGCTTCGGGTTATGTCGATGCAGGAGCGTTACGCCAGGCGCTGGGCGCTTTGGATGACGAGAGCTTTGCCCGGTTGAGCGAGGGGTTGTTGCTCAACAGCGGGCTCTTCCTGTTGCAGCTTTCGTTCGAGGAAGAGGGGCGGTCGGTGCGCAGTCAGTTTCAGATCGAGGCGCTGGGGGTGGTGCAGTGGCATGCGCGGGTGCCGGCGCAGCAGGTGCGGGTGCTGGGGCGGGAACCGATGGCCTGGTAAGCCTGACCTGCCCGCGAAGAGGCCGGTGCAGCCAGCACAAGGCTGACTGCCCGGCCCAGGCTCAGGCGGTCCCGATTTCCCCGCCATCATTACGTTGAATCACCACGGTAGATGCCCGTGGTCGCACCCGGCTCCCTGCCGGGGTCACATCTGTCGCCTTGTCGGTATACGGCCAGTTCCCCGGGTGCTGGATGTTGATGAACAGCGTCTTGTTGTCCGGCGTGAAGCTGATCCCCGTCACCTCGCAGCCGTTAGGGCCGACGAAGAAGCGCCGCAGGTCCACCTGGTTCTGGGCGTTGACCGGGATCTGCTTGCCGGTGGCATCGACCAGGTCGGTGGGGATCACCGCCAGCAACTGGTCATTGGTGTAGCTGGTCAAGGTGGTCTCGCCGTTGTCGGTCTCGATCCACAGCACCCCACGGCTATCGAAGCTCATCCCGTCTGGGCTGGCGAACTGGTTCAGTTCGGTCAGGCCCGAGCGGTTGATATCCGGTGTACCGGCAGCGTTGGCGCCGAACACGAAGATGTCCCAGGTGAAGCTCTTGTGATCGTCGCTGTCGTGCCAGCGGATGATGTGGCCATGACGGTTCGGGCCGCGCGGGTTGGCCGCATCCACCTTGGCGGCAGTACGCGCGCTGTTGTTGGTCAGGGTCAGGTAGACGTCGCCATTGAGCGGGTTGACGGCGGTCCACTCAGGGCGGTCCATCGGCGTCGCGCCGACTGCGTCAGCCGCGCCGCGGGTGTTGAGGATGATGCCCGGCAGATCACCGTACAGCGCCCCCAGCGTGCTCCCGGCGGTGGTGGGGGTGGCCACGTCCAGCAGCAGCCATACGCCCTTGCCGTCGGCATTGAAGCGGGCGACGTAGAGCTTGCCCTTGTCCATGTACTTGGCACCGGTGGCCAGGCGGTCGGCCGGGTTGGCGTCGGCTGGATCCCATACGGCGTCGGAGACGAACTTGTACAGGTACTCGTTGTTCGAGTCGTCGCCGGTGTACCACACCAGCGGCTTGCCCGCGACCGGCAGGCCCGGGCAGCAGCCCTCGTGGCGGAAGCGGCCAAGGGCGGTGCGCTTCACTGCCAGGGTGGCACTGTTGTACGGGTCGATCTCGACGATGTAGCCATAGGTACTGGCTTCGTTGCGGTAGTCGTCGGTGGCGCTGGCGCCGGTCGGGGTCACGTTGAAGCGGGCGAACTCGCCGTTGACCTCGCTGGCGTCGCCAGCAACGGTTTCCCACTTGTACTGGCCGCCGCTGGCACTGACGCCGATGCGCACCTGATCAGCCGGGCGCACACCCTTGTTGACGAAGATGCCAGGCCAGTTCTCCTCGCAGGTCAGGTAGGTGCCCCACGGCGTGTAGCCGTTGCCGCAGTTGTTGTTGGTGCCGCGCGCCTGGGTGCCGGTCGGCGAGAACTTGGTCTTGACGTGATCGGTGCCGCGCATAGGGCCGGCGATGTCCATCAACGAGGCAGTGGTGAAGCGGCGGTTGAGCGGGTCGTTCTGCATTACCTGCCAGCGGCCGTTGACCTTGCTCAGGCGCACCACGCCAGCGCCGTGGGCGTTGATCTCCTTGCGCACTTCTTCGACCGGGCGCTTGCCGGTGCCATCGGTGGTCGGGCCGTTCGGGTGCAGCGCGTCGGCTTCGATGTATTCGAAGTTGATCGCCAGCAACCCATCGTCGGAGCTGCCGTTGATGGGGAAGAAGTGCATGCCGTCATGGTTCATGCCCATCGCGTTGGCCTGATCGGTCGAGGTATTGCTGCCGTCGGACTTCCACGGATTGCCGTTGCTGTTCAGCGGCGTGCCCCACGGCGCGATCACATAGGCGCTGTAACCGGGGGCAATGACGCAGGCGTCGGTGCGCGAGCCGGCGATGGACTGGAAGCCCAGCTTGAGCTTGGCTGGTGGTTCGGTCACAGGCGGCTCGGTGGCCGGGTCATCGTGATGTGAGCTGCCGCCACCCCCGTCGAAACAGGCGGTCAGGCCGGTGCCTGCGATCATCGCGATGGCCGCGCCGAGGCTGCCGCGCATCACGGTACGACGGCTCAGGTAGGTGTCCATCACGCTGGCCATCGGCAGGTTGCCGCTCTGGTTCCGGTCCAGGTTATCGCCGGTTTCTCGACTCATCAGGGTGTCCTTGTAATGGCTGAGTAAGAGGAACCGCGACTTTAGGGGGCAAGTGTGATGATTGATTGGCAAAAATATTAACGGGGTTTTAAAGCCTAGCGCCATTAGTAACAAGATTTGTCAGAGCTTTACCGCATCGGCTGTCGGATTTCTGCCATCAAACTGTCACGCAGCCACCCCAATATCCGGGGCCGAACGTGAACTCAGGTTAGGGATGGCGGGGGCGATGGCGAGCAGTGTGCGCAGACGCGAAGTGATTGGCTGGATGGGCGTCGGGGCCTTGGCGCCTTTGTTGGGCGCCTGCTCCGCGATCCCCGGTCAGCGCGGCGGCGACGCCTCGCTCGAACTGCTCTATGTCGCCGACACCCTCGATGCCCGCGAGCCTGGCCTGCCAGTGGTGCCGGCCACGCGCCTGGGGCCGGTCAGCCATCTGGGGCGTGCTCCGTGGATGACCGGCAGCCATGCCAGTAGCGGCCATGCCGAGCTCGCGCCATTGCTCGATGCCGGCCAGGCCAGCCAGGCGCGCCTTGGCGGTTATGCCGTATTGGCCGCACTGATGGAGCAGATGCGCAACGAGGCCGGCGCCGAGCGCTGCCTGACCCTGGAAAACGGCCAGAACTGGAACGGCAGCGGCCTGGCCTACCTGACCCAAGGCGATAGCGGCGTGCAAGGCAGTCGGATGCTGGCCAGCGACGTGCGTGTGAGCAGTGATGAGCGCGTGCTGTGGCCGCAACGCTGCGCCGCTCTTTATCGTCAGTCCCCTGCGATTACCCTCGGCGCCGGGCTTGGCGTTGAACAGGCCAAGGGCCTGGGTGTCGAGCCCCTGCGTGTGTTCGAGCGCGGCGGCGTGCGCATTGCGGTGGTCGGTGTGACCGACCCTTACGCCCAGGATCAGAAAGCCTCGCTCAAGCAGTGGTACCAATCATTGCTGCCAAGTTTCCAGCAAGCCCGGCGCGAGGCCGACCTGGTGGTCGCCCTGGCGGATGTCGGTACTGGCCCCGGCCTTTGGCTGGCCGAGCGGATCGACGAAATCGATGTCCTGCTGTGTGCCCGTGGCCAGGATCTATGGCCGACACCGGTGCCTGTCACGCAAGCGTCGGGCCGTCAGGTGCCGGTGCTGTTCGCTGGGTGCCGCGCCAGTGGCGTCTATCGCCTGCGTTGCCAGCAAACCGTGGGGCAGTGGCAATTCGAGGCGCGTTTCGTGCCTGCTTTCGAGGATCGACTTTCGCCAACTGTCCAAGCGCGCGCCAGCCAGTTACGCACCACGCTGCGCCAGCAGCGCGCCGGTCATGCGGCCTGGCTTGACCAGCCGCTGGCGCGCGCGCCGCAGGCCTTGTGGCGCCGTGATACCCGTGGCGGCAGTTGGGATCGTCTCTTGCATCAGGCCCTGGCCGACGACTCGAACATGCCGGTGCTGCTGCCGGGGCTGCGTTACGACCATCCACTGCCTGCTGGCCAGGCGATCACCCGCGAGCATCTGATCAGCCTCACCGGCGGCTACTCGGCGCCTGTGGTCGAGGCCCCTGCGCGCCAGGTGGAACAGGTGCTGGAGAATGCCGCCGAGCAATTGTTCGGCGACCCGCTGCTGCTCGACAACAGCCAGGACCTGCCGCGCTGGCAAGGCCACGCCTGGCAGGTCAGCTACAGCCCGATGGGCAAGCGTGTCGCCGGGCTCCCCACGGTGCAGGGCTCGTGTCGCACCTTCGGCCTGCACTTCGATGCCCAGGCCGGTGAGCCGCTGTGGCAGAAGGTCGAGGCCTGGCTGGCGCGCCAGGCGCCGAACTGGCAACTGGCGCCGTTGCAATGGCCCGAGGTGCGCTATGTACAAGGGCATCCGGGGTGGCATCCGCGCCAGGTGGCGTCGTGATCGGGCTGTCGCGCCTGCCCAACGTGCTGCTGCTGACCTTGTCCGGCTGGCTCGCCGCCCAGTGCATCCTGCAACTGAGTCGCCAGCCGCAACCGCTCGGTGTCCCGCGTGAACAGGCATCGACCTTGCCAGGCCTGATGGCTGGCCACTGGCAGGCACCATCCGATGAGGGTGGCATCCCCCTGACACGCCTGCCGCTGCACTACCTCGGCGGGCTCAAGGCCGAGCCGCTGTCCGCCACCGTGGTGGTGCTGCGTTTCGGCCAGCAGGTCCGCACCCTGGGCCGTGGCCAGCGACTGGCGCCAGGGATCGTGCTGCAGGACATCGATGCCGATGGCCTGATTTTCGACAACCAGGGGCGGCGCGAGCGCCTGCCCTGGCCGCCACGGCCCGCCGTGACCGGCTTCAAGCGGCAAGGATGAGCAATGATCGCAAGATACGCTGTGGCCTGCGTGCTGAGCCTCGGCCTGTGCTCTGCGCAGGCCTGGGCCGAAGACCCTGAGGTCGACGAAGACGGGGTGCCGCAATACGAGGTGAACTTCGTCGATACCGACATGGGCGAGTTCATCGACAGCGTCTCGCGCATCACGGGCACCACCTTCATCGTCGATCCACGGGTCACCGGCAAGGTCACAGTACGCACCGTCGATCGCCACGACGCCGAAGCCATCTACGACATCTTCCTCGCCCAGTTGCGTGCCCAGGGCTTTGCCGCCGTGGACCTGCCCAACGGCAGCGTGAAGATCGTCCCCGACCAGGCCGCGCGCCTGGAGCCGGTGCCGGTGGAGAACGCCGGCAAGCAGAGCAAGGGCAGCGACGGCGTGGCGACCCGGGTATTCAATGTGCGCAACGCCGCCAGCGAACAGATGCTCGGCATTCTCAAGCCGCTGATCGACCCGCGCGTCGGGGTGATCACCCCATACCCTGCCGCCAACCTGCTGGTGGTCACTGACTGGCGCAGCAACCTGGAGCGCATCGACAAGCTGCTACGCCAGCTCGACCAGGTCAGCGACGAGCCCTTGCAGGTGATGCCACTCAAGCATGCCAGCGCCGCCGACACCGCGCCCCTGGTCACCCGCCTGCTGGCACGCGAGCAGGGCGCCGACAGTGCCCAGGTGGTGGCCGACCCGCGCAGCAATGCGCTGCTGGTGCGTGGCAGCGCCGACAGCCGCGAGCGCGTCCGTGCGCTGCTCGGCCAGCTCGACCGACCCAGCGACAACCTGCACAGCAGCAACACCCAGGTGATCTACCTGCGCCACGCCAATGCTGCGGAAGTGGTCAAGGTGCTGCGCGGTCTCGGCCAGGACGGCGGGGTGCCCGATGCGCCCGCCGGCGAAGGCAAGGAGGCGCCAGTACGCACCGCCAGCGATTCGGGCGTGCGCCTGGAGTATGAAGAGGGCGCCAATGCGGTGGTCATGGTCGGCCCCGACAGTGAGCTGGCGGCCTATCGCAACATCGTCGAGCAACTCGATATCCGTCGCGCCCAGGTGGTGGTCGAGGCGATCATCGCCGAAGTGTCCGACAGCAGCGCCCAGGAGCTGGGCGTGCAGTGGCTGTTCGCCGACGAGAAGTTCGGCGCCGGTATCGTCAACTTCGGCAGCAACGGGGTGAACATCGCCAACATCGCCGGCGCTGCCGCCAGCAGCGACAACAAGGAACTGGGCAAGCTGCTCTCGGCCACCACGGGCGCCACCGCCGGCATCGGCCATTTCGGCGGCGGTTTCAACTTCGCCATGCTGATCAACGCGCTCAAGGGCAAGAGCGGTTTCAACCTGCTGTCGACCCCGACCCTGCTGACCCTGGACAACGCCGAGGCGTCGATCCTGGTCGGCCAGGAAGTCCCTTTCGTCACCGGCTCCGTGACCCAGAACAACGCCAACCCCTACCAGACCATCGAGCGCAAGGAGGTGGGGGTGAAGTTGCGCATCAAGCCGCAGGTCAACAGCGACAACAGCGTGCGCCTGGACATCGTCCAGGAAGTGTCCTCGATCGCCGATTCGCGCGCCGCCAGCGACGTGATCACCAACAAGCGCGAGATCAAGACCAAAGTGATGGTCGACGACAATGGCCTGGTGATTCTCGGTGGCCTGATCAGCGACGAGTCCACCACCAGCAATCAGCGCGTGCCGTTGCTCGGCGACATTCCCGTGCTCGGCCGTTTGTTCCGCTCCGACAGCAACCGCAACGTGAAGCAGAACCTGATGGTGTTCATCCGCCCGCGGATCATGCGTGACGGGCCGAGCCTTGCCGGGCTGAGCCAGGAAAAGTACCGCAGCCTGCAGCAGGACACGGCCTTGCAGATGCCGGAACTCGCCGAGGGTGGCGCCTTGCTCAAGGCGTTCCCGGCCAGCCGCGCGCGGCTTGAAGGCGGTAACTGGTGATGCTCGGCTACCGCCTGGCGCGTCAGGCTGGCGTGGCCATGGCCCCGGACGACCAGGGATGGCAGCTATGGTTGCGCGAGGATGCCGACAGCGACCAAGTGCAAGAGCTGCTGCGCGTGCATGGCCAGCCACTGCGCCTGGAGCGCCTCGATCGCGCCGCTTTCGACGAGCGTCTTGGCCAGCTCTACCAGGCTGCCGACTCGGCCACCGCCGCATTGATCGAAGGCATCGGCGAGCAGGTTGACCTCGACAGCCTGATGAGCGAAATGCCACGCATCGAAGACCTGCTCGAAAGCGACGACGAAGCCCCGGTGATCCGCCTGATCAACGGCCTGTTCGGCCAGGCCCTGCGCCTGCGTGCCTCGGACATCCACATCGAGACCTTCGAGCAGAGCCTGGTGGTGCGCCTGCGCGTCGATGGTCATCTGCGCGAGGTTCTGCGCCCGCCGCGAGCGCTGTCGGCCATGCTGGTGTCGCGAATCAAGGTCATGGCGCGCCTGGACATCGCCGAGAAACGCCAGCCCCAGGACGGACGCATCACCCTGCGCGCCGCCGGACGCGAAGTGGACGTACGGGTCTCGACACTGCCCGGCATCCATGGCGAGCGCGTGGTGATGCGCGTGCTCGACAAGCAGGCCAGCCTGCTGGCGCTGGACAACCTCGGCATGCCGGCCGCAGCGTTGCAGGGCCTGCGCGCGTGCCTGGCGCGGCCCAATGGCATCGTGCTGTCCACCGGCCCCACGGGCTCGGGCAAGACCACCACGCTGTACGCCAGCCTCAACAGCCTCAACGACGGCAGTCGCAATATCCTCACCGTCGAAGACCCGGTGGAGTACGCCATTGCCGGTATCGGCCAGACCGCGATCAACCCGCGTGCCGGGCTGACCTTCGCCACCGGCTTGCGCGCGATCCTGCGCCAGGACCCGGACGTGATCATGCTCGGTGAGATCCGCGACCAGGAGACGGCGCAGATCGCCGTGCAGGCCAGCCTGACCGGCCATCTGGTGCTCTCGACCTTGCACACCAACAGTGCGATCGGCGCGGTGACGCGCCTGCGTGACATGGGCATCGAACCCTTCCTGATCGCCTCCAGCCTGCGCGGGGTGCTGGCCCAGCGCCTGGTCCGGCGCCTGTGCAGTTGTGCCGAGTCACGCCCGTTGCTTGCAGCCGAGCGGCGCCTGTGGCCGGAGTTGGCCGCCTTGCAGGCCACCCACCATCCGGTGGGTTGCGACAGTTGCCAGGGCAGCGGTTATGTCGGGCGCTTGGGCCTTTATGAATTCATCGAGCTGGATGCAGGCTTGGTCGCCCTGCTTTATGAGGGCGCCAGCGAAGTGACGATGCAGGCCCACCTGGCCACGCGCCGGCAGAGCCTGGTGGCCATGGCCAGTGACTGCCTGGCCCGTGGCGAGACCAGCCTGGCCGAAGTGTTGCGCGTGGTGCAGGGCTGAGCATGCCGACCTATCGCTACCAGGCCCTGGACCTGGCAGGCAAACCGCACAAGGCCAGTGTGCAGGCCGACAGCGAGCGCCATGCGCGCCAGTTGTTGCGTGAGCAGGGCCTGTTCGCACGCAAGTTGCAACGCCATGAAGGCAGCTTGCGGCAACCGCGTCGCCAGCGCCTGAGCCGTGCTCAGCTGTGCGAGCTCACCCGCCAGTTGGCCACGCTCACCGGTGCCGGCATTCCCCTGGTCGATGCCCTGGCCACGCTCGAACGGCAATTGCGCGCGCCCGCCTTGCAGGTCGTGCTGGTATCGGTGCGCGGCGCGCTGGCCGAAGGCCTGGGGCTGGCCCGCAGTCTTGCGCGGCAAGGCGCGCCGTTCACCGGGTTGTATTGCGCACTGGTCGAGGCGGGCGAGCGCTCCGGGCGCCTGGCGCAGGTGCTGACGCGCCTGGCGGATCACCTGGAGCAGGTCCAGCGCCAACAGCACAAGGCGCGCACTGCGCTGATCTATCCCTGTGTGCTGATGGGCGTGTCGCTGGCGGTGGTGGTCGGTCTGATGACGTTCGTGGTGCCCAAGCTGACCGAGCAGTTCGCCCATTCTGGACAGGCGCTGCCGCTGATCACCTCGTTGCTGATCGCCATCAGCCAGGGCCTGGCCAACGCTGGGCCCTGGCTGCTGGGTGCGGCGATCCCGCTGACGCTGCTGTGCGGTTGGCTGTTGCGCAAGCCGCACTGGCGCCTGCGCCGCGACGACCTGCTGCTGCGCCTGCCGCGTGTCGGCAGCCTGCTGCAGGTGCTGGAGAGCGCACGTCTGGCGCGCAGCCTGGCGATTCTCTGCGGCAGTGGCGTGGCCCTGCTCGAAGCATTGCAGGTGGCCAGCGAAACGGTCGCCAACCAGCGTATCCGCCTGGCCCTGGAGCAGGTGCGCCTGCAGGTCCAGGGTGGCACCAGCCTGCATCGGGCGCTGGATGCCAGCGGCCAGTTTCCACCACTGCTGGTGAACATGGTCGGCAGCGGCGAGGCCAGCGGCACCCTGGCCGACATGCTCGAGCGCGTGGCCGACGACCAGGAGCGCGGCTTTGCCCGTCAGGTCGACACCGCCATGGCGCTTTTCGAACCTCTGATGATCCTGGTGATGGGCGGCGTGGTGCTGTTCATCGTGCTGGCGGTGCTGTTGCCGATCATGCAGCTCAACCAGGGTCTGCAACTGTGAAAAGGAGTCTTTGCATGCAGTATCGCGCCAAGCGTCAGCGCGGCTTCACCCTCATGGAAATCATGGTGGTGATTTTCATCATCGGCCTGCTGATCGCGGTGGTCGCGCCCAGCGTGCTGGGCAACCAGGACAAGGCCATGCGCCAGAAGGTGATGGCTGACCTTGCCACCCTCGAGCAGGCGCTGGACATGTACCGGCTCGACAACCTGCGCTTTCCCAGCAGCGAGCAAGGCCTCGCCGCATTGGTGAAGAAGCCGGGCCAGGAGCCGCTACCGCGTGCCTGGCGCAGCGATGGCTACATTCGTCGCCTGCCGGAAGACCCATGGGGCACGCCTTACCAGTACCGCATGCCGGGCGAGCATGGCCGTGTCGATGTCTATTCGCTCGGCGCCGATGGCGTGGTCGGTGGCGAAGGGCTGGATGCCGACCTGGGCAACTGGGACCTCTGACTTGCCTTCCCAGCGCGGCTTCAGCCTGCTCGAATTGCTGGTGGTGCTGGCCATCGCCGGGCTGATGACCGGCTTGAGCGTGGCCTGGCTCGACAGCGGTCGTACGCGGGTCGACCAGGCCATGCAGCGGCTGGTCGCCGCGACCCGCGAGCAGTCCGCCGTGGCCCGGCATACCGGCCAGTTGCGTGGCCTGCGCTGGAGCGGCAAGCGCCCTGAGTTCGTTCGCCATGACGGCACCGGCTGGGTGCTGGAGACGGTCGCGTTGGGGGATTGGCCGCAAGACCTGCGCCCGGACTGGCAGGCGGCAGCAGCGCCGCAACTGGTGTTCACCCCCGAAGGTTGGGCAAGGCCCGGCAAGGTGAACTGGCGTGGCGCCGAAGGCGGGCAGCGCTGGAGCTGGGGGCGCGAGGGGCAGTTGCAGGTCGTGGCGCTTCCATGAGGCGGCGACAGCGCGGTTTCACTTTGCTTGAAGTCAGCGTGGCGCTGGGTATTGCCGCCGTACTGGCGGTGATCACCAGCCAGGTGTTGCGCCAGCGCCTGGCGGTGCAGGAAGGCGTGCAGCAGCACCGCCTTGGCGCCCTGTGCGCCCGTGAGCTGCAGGCACGTTTTGCGGTCGAGCAGTATTGGCCGGCCAGCAATCGCACCGCCGGGGCGCTGCAACAGGGCGCGCAGGTGTGTCACTGGGACCTGCAACTGCGCAGCACCGGCGTGCGCGATCTGCGCCGTGGCGAGCTGCGCCTGTTCGCCGACCGCGATCAGCGTGTGCCGCTGGGTTTGTACACCCTGTTTCTGGAGCGCCCATGAAGCGTCGCCAGACGGGGTTGACCCTGATCGAACTGATGGTGGCGCTGGCGCTGACCGCGGTGCTGGGCATCCTGCTTGCGGCCTTGGTGCATGGCTGGCTCACGGTGCGCGAGCGTCTCGCCGAGCAGCAGAACGAGCCCGGTGTGCTGGAGTTCTGCCTGGCGCTGGAGCGGCGGTTCGACAGCCCGGTGCTGCGCCAGGTGTACGAGCAGCGCCTGCCACTGGCCATGCGCTGGCTCGATTGGCAGGCGCAGAACCAGCAGTTGCTGTGGGTCGCTGCTGCGGCCTGGCCCCAGGCCGAAGGCGGTTCCCGCTTGCAGCGTCAGCGCCTGCGTTTCGAGCCGAGGGAGCAGCGCGTGCTGCTGGAAACTTCCGCCGATCTCTACGCCGCCGACAAGCCGCGTTGGGTGGTACGCGAGCGCCTGGAGCGGGTCAGCGAGATGAGCATTCTGTATTTCCAGGGCGGCAGTTGGCTGGCCTGGCCTTCCGATCAACCGACGCACCCCGGCCGTGGCGTGCGCCTGCATCTGCAGCGTGACGGAGCACCTTATGTCTGCACATTCGTCCTGCCCTGGGGGCGCTCATGAAGCTTGAATGGCGGCGGCACTCGCCTGCGCGACCCTGGTTGCTGTTGCGTCCTGGGGCTGACGGCGGTTGGCACTGGTGCCTGCTGGAAAGCGGCATGCTGCGTGACGAAGGGCAGGGACGCCCGCCGCAGGACCTGATCGCCCGGGTTGCCTTGGTGGTGCCGGGCGAGGCGTGCAGCCATTTCCAGTTGCCGGCGCCGCCCGGGCTCAAGCGTGAGGAATGGCCGCTGCTGCTGGAGGACCGTCTGTTGCAGGGGAGCGATGAGGTGCACTGTGCATGCATCGGTCGCACGGCAGGGCAACTGCGGTTGGTGGTCGTGGCGCGGGATCGGCTCGATGGCTGGTTGGCCCAGTGCGTGGAGTGGGGGCTGGAGGTGGAGCGTTGCTGGTCGCAGTTCCAGCTGTTGCCGACACTCGCCCCGGGCTGTGGATGGCAATGGCGACAGGCACGGTCGACCCTGTACGCGCGGGTTGACGAAGAGGGCAGCGAGCACTGGCTGGCCTGGCCACAGGTGTTGGGCTCTGCACCTGCGCCGTGGGATACGCAGGCGCTTGAGCCGGTCGATGGACACTGGCCACAGCGGATTGCCGATCTCGATACCTTGCCAGCGCTGCGGGAAACGCGTCGTCCGCGCCAATCATTGAAGGTCACGGGGCTGCAAAAGCGCTTGGTAGCCGCCTGCCTGGTGCTCGCCGCCGTCTGGGGCGGTCTGTGGATCAGCCAGCAATGGCGTCAGGCCCAGCTGTATCGGCAGCAGGTGCTGGCGGTTACCGGCCCGCAAGCCACGCCACGCCAGGCAGCGCAGGCGCTCAGGCGGCTGCGTGACGCCGACGGCGAGCGGGTTTTGCGTCTGCGTCGGCTCGACGGTTTGCAAGGGCAGTTGCAGGGCTGGCTGCACGAGCACCCGCAGTGGCGCCTGCGCGCCGTGCGCTTCGATGGGCAGCGCTGGCATCTGCAATTGGACGGCGACGGCACGGTGCCGCCGTGGGATGAAATGGCCGCAACGGTCGGGGCGGCGGTGCAGGTGCAGGCACAGGGCGTGGTGTTCGACCTGGGGAGCGGTTCATGATCCGCGTCTTTTTACAACGCCAGCGTATGCGTCTGGCATGGGGGCTGATCGCGCTGTTGCTGATCGTCATCCTGGTGCGTGAGGCGAGCGCACGCTGGGCCGAGATGAGCCAGTGGCGCGGGCTGGCAGAAGTGGCGATCAGCCTTGAGGGCGGCCCGGTCTTGAGCCTGGAGCGTCTGCGTCAGTCTGCCCAGGCCCGGCACATCGAGCTGACGGAGGTCGAGCCGCAGGAGCAGGGCTGGCAGGTGCGTGGCTCGGTCGCGGACGAGCAGGCGCTGCTGAGGTGGTTGCAGGCGTTGCAGATCGAGGGCGCACAGCCGCTGCAATGGGGTATGGAACAGGAGGGCAAGCGCCTGCGCTTCGACCTGCGGGTCCGGCCATGAGGGCGCGCGTGCTGCTGTGGCCGGCGCTGGTGTGTGCTGTCACGCTGCTCGTCGAGTTGCCTGCACCCTGGCTGGTGCCAGGCAGGGCCGTCAGCGGCAGCCTCTGGCACGGACAGGCCGAGCAGGTGGGCGATGTCGGGCCGTTGAGCTGGCAGTGGCGACCGTGGCAGGCACAGGGCGAAATCCGCCTGGGTTATCAGGGCCAGGATTGGCTGATGCGCTTGAGCGGTTGGCCCTGGCGCTGGCGGGCGGATGTCGAGGCGCTCGAGGCTGCGGCGAGTGTGCCGGTGGCTTATCGCCTGGCGGGGCATTGGCAGGGGCGTGTCAATGTGAAGGGTGCGTGGCGACAGTGCGTCGGTGCCGAGGGGCGTTTGCAGGTGAACGACCTGGCGCTGGTATCGCCATGGTCGTTGGGGTTGGGGCAGGGCTGGCTCCAAATGCGCTGTGCAGGTGACTGGCACTTGCAGGGCGCGCTGGCCCTGCAAGGTCAACACCAGCTCGATCTTGACGCCGACCTGCTGGCTAGGCGCGCCCAGGTCCGTTTCGAGGTCCAGCCTGATGCTGCGCTGACGCCCTTGCTGCGTGGCGCCCAGTGGTTGGGGCCGGAGGCAGGCAAGGGTGAGCGGCAGCTCAGGTGGTAGTGCCCCAGCTTGCCTGTTTCTTGCCGAAGCAACGGTCTTATTCAAAACTTGTAGGAGCGCCGAACCGCCGCTACAAGAGCTCCACAACTTCTGAATACTGCGGTGTTACTTGTGGGAG
>NZ_JABWRO010000118.1:0-17465 GCF_014268985.1 Pseudomonas sp. RW10S2
GTGACAAACGCCGATGTCACCAGCAACAGCCTTGTAGATGATGGTGCCGCAGACCACGGAATGGACTGCACCTGACTGACAGTCAGGCATGCCCCGGTCATCGCATTGCTGCGTTCACTCGGCTCAGGATCTTCAGGCGCTGCTTTAGTCAGCCAGCGCTGCTTCCACCCGCCCACCGGTAACGGTGCTCAGGAGGCCAGATCATGAGATGCCCTTGCTCCCGGACGTAAGGAGCCGCCAGTCCCGCGAAGAGGACATTCCCCACAGGTCGCAGGGGCCTTGATCCCTGATAACACTCAGCATTCTTGGCGGGATGACGTGGGGCGAGGGTCGGTGAAAAAATGAGGTGATCGGCATTGGTGGGTATACAAGATGGCCGCAATTTCAGCTATGAGCTACGCAGCGCCACAGGTGCCAATGTAGTTTTTGGAAGCGACTATCTTACTTTATGAGCCGAAATGCTTTGATGAGCCTTAAGCTGAGCTAAATAAACTCCAGAGAAAGCTGCCTAGTAAATTCGAATGGCCTTTCTGGGCTTTTTTCAAGATGGCTAATCAAATTAGCCCTAAAGCCAGCGAAATTCCCTAACAAGGCGTCATTTCGCAAGACATATTCGCATAAGCCTGGCGATAACTTAAACCCTCTCCTCACTGATAGATCAATAGCTTTTATCGCCATTTTTGCAGGATAAGGATTATGTATTAGATTAATATCTAGAATTTTACGCCTAATAGACTGCCTACAAAATTTAGGCAAATAGAAGCATTCACTATTAATGTTAAATATGGCAGCATCAGTAGTAAAGAAGGTTGTCCTGCACAGATCTTCTATGCATATTGCTTTCACGTACCCTTCGCGAACAGCCCACGTATCTTCTAGAGACCAAATATCATAAGGGCGCCCTAAAAAGAAAAACCTATACCCTCCAAACCTATTTCTCACAGGTGAGTAATTTCGGATTGCATAGTATATTTCTTCGGCAGATGCGCTTGATACCAAATCTATATCCGAATTAAAAAATTCAGGACGCCCTAACGTTAGATCGCGAATCATCCCACCAAATATAGCTAAGTCAGCGAGAGAGCTTTTCAGGTGCTGAATCGGATGAGTTTCTCCCAGCTCCTCACCGAGAAATACCTGAATTTTCTTTTTCGCTGACTTTGAATTCATTGAGCTATCTCACCCACGAGCTTGATAGGAGCGGAGCTCCTGAAGAAGGTTTACCGCATAGGAGTCTGTCATGCCAGATATCATATCCGTCAATAGTAGACATTGGCGGTACCGTAATGGTAGGCCCTTCAGATCGCCAGGAGGCGAGTTGTACACGCGCCGATAGTTTTCAGATATCCTCATAAAGACATATCGATTATATGGATGACTAGGGCGATAAACTTCATTATCTGGGTTAGTTTCTAAAATAGCAGCCCAGAAAATATCCATTAATCCACGTATCGTGTTATAACCAGTCAACTCAACCTCTAGGACTGAACGATGTTGAAACGTATGATTAAAAGAAAAGTCGCCCAGTAACTCACGCAACCGCGAAACACTCGAAATATCTAACAAGGCCCTGGGAGCCAAGCCCTCGATAAAACTGTTCTGATTTTCGACAAACGCATCAACGCAAGAGTTGATCATCATCCCAATTGCATAAACTCTAAAACGCTGCATGGATACATCATTTAGTTCTGCAGGAGACAAGTCTAATAGCCGATACTCAACATGCTTCGCTCGTGACTTCTCCACCAACTCATTAATTACATTATCTTGAGGGGCGTGGTGCTCCAAGTAAGCTAGAAGGTCTGAAAATGAAGCCAGTCCTTTTTTGACAGCATCCTCAATATCAAGAACTGCATAAGCAATATCGTCGCAAGCCTCCATGATGTAAGACATTGGGTGACGTTTGCCGATTGAGAGACCAACACTTTCTAGAACATGTTTTGCTATCGACTCTTCGGACAAAAAGAAACCATGCTTCTTGGTGCAAACGTTGTTCTTATTTACACCCATCGCCCCAACAGGGTACTTCATCATGGCAGCAAGTGTCGCAACAGTTAGATCTAGCCCAAAATCATCATTAAGCACTTGAAGCCGTGTTACCAACCTAAATGCCTGAGCATTACCTTCAAATTTTAAGAAGTCACGATACTGCCGTTCCGTCAGCACGCTGAATTTCTTACCGGCAACTGAACTAATATTGTCGAAAAACCAGCTTTGGATTGCCCCCTCCCCTTGATGGCCAAAGGGTGGATTTCCTAAATCGTGGACAAGACCTACTGCAGCAAGAAGGGAAGGAATATCCCTCACAGCAGTGGGAACTTCACTCGCAATGTTATTCGAGTATACCAGTGTAGTGCCGAAGCTACGGGCTAAGTTCGAAACCTCGTGTGAATGTGTCAATCTGTTCCGAACGCTGTCGTTCCTATCAAGGGGGAACACTTGAGTTTTGTCTGCCATTCGTCGGACGGGGGCACAAAACAAAATGCGATCATAGTCGCGCTCGATTTCGGTGCGGAGTTCCACTCTTCCGCTACTTGAACTGGCTGCAGGCACGACGGTGCCTGCATCGGTTTTTTTCCGACGACTCGCACTCAGAAGACTGGTCCACACCGACCTCGGCTCTGCAGTGGCAGGGATTGGGGCTTCTTGCATCGAGGTCAATTCGTATCTCCTTGAAAAATATGAACTTCTTGTCGGCGCTGCGGCTGCTTCGACTGGAGGTGGCTATTATGCCAAGAAGCCCCACTCTCGGCCACATTCAGTTGAGGCGATGAGGGCCGGAAGCCCGAACACATCGTGCTAAGCCGTCCTCTAGAAAAAACTAGCTCAAAATATTGAGCTTGCCCAACGTCTCAATTGCAACCGTTTGAAAAATCTGATGTACTTAGCATAACTTCTAACAAGAGAAAAATTATGCTGCCACAAGAGGTTTACGATGTAGCCCAGAAAAAGGGGATGTCGCATTTCTTTCACGCTAATACGCTAGCTACTAGTGTAAGTCTTCTGAAACTAAATAGCCTTGCATCTAGGGGACACGTCGAGAATTTCGGACTTGCCCAGACGGGGCAATATACCGATGACCTCGATAAGAACCTAGGTGTTTGGAACGATGTTTTTCTTGACACTGTAGACATCCATCGTCGTGCTTCGCGCCGAAATCATTACGGCCCAGTTCTTTTTGTTTTCGACTCAAAAGTTATACTTTCAGCTTCTGACGTGCGGATTACCAAGACAAACCCTTCAAAATGGCAGATCAACACTCCAGTTGAGCAGCGCTATTTTACAAGTATCTCGGAGTTAGACGCCGACTGGCACGCCGGGAACTTTGATCAGATGATTACACTACAAGCACCCAACGGAGCCATCCCTTTCGACAGAAACTTTCTAAGCATAATCATAGATGACCCTGCAACTGGAGATACGCCTAGCAAAGATTATATTTCGGCCGAGGAAGCAATCTCCAAGCTTACAGACCGTACGATCACACGCAGACAATGTTCATCATGGTGCAAGTGCAAAGAAAACTACCAGAGTAGCTGGATAACTTCAAAAATGTTCAGTATATGACGCGCTTTCCCTCTTCTGCGAGCACTGGCTTTCCAAAAGCAATTTTTCGATCGCTTTTGCAGAAATTGGTACGCCGTGGTCATACAGAACTATCTGAGAAAGTCGCTTTGACCCTCGCCAAAAATGGCGACTCAAAGTGGCTTCAGACCCGAGCAAGCGTAATCTTGTTTGAGGAGTGCTGGCCGCTAGTGCCGGTGGTAGCGTCACACACACCAACCATTGTCCTTATTAAAAAAGTTGCAGGGTCTAAAAAAAATAAGGATGCAGCGGGTCTAGGAAGCCTTGCTTACGAATACTTCACTGGAAATAAAAGTGCAGCAAAAGACTCTCCAGATAGTTTAGCCGTTAGAACGGTAGCTGCAGGACTGGAGAGACCTGACGCTTTCTTTAACTGGGTGGAGAGCAAGAGCTTAAGCCTTGAACAAAAGAAAGTTACAGCTTCAGCCCGAAGTATTTATAAACAAGCAAGCTGGCAATGGGATAAGGCATTCTGTATCGCAGCGTCCTATCTTGCGATGTCATCACTACCTATAGTCACCCCCTCGACTGCAGATGTTGAAAGCAGCTTCCCTACATGGGTAGCTATTGACAAACATACACCTGAGGGACGGGCCGCCATTCAACGCGCCGGAGCTAAACTCAAGATACCGCCCAAGCAACTCTCTTGGATCAGTTTTTACCTCGAAAGCGTAAAGGTTAATTATTTGGTTGATTCTCCATGGTGGGATGCCGAGAGGAAATGGCGATTTTTACAACTCGGAATCTCTGAAAGCTACGCTTCTGAGGTCTGGAATCAAGCCTCAGAAATAATTCAAGAAGAACTCCACCTGCAGACCTCAAGAATAAACAGCCTCATTAAAACGGGCAGCTAAAACTTTTACAAACAATCTAACTCCAGCATCCTTCCAGAACCAATCTGCTGACAACTTCTTACTTGTTATAGCCGGACTGCACACCCTAATAAAAACATATCCAACCTCTCCACCAGCAGAACCCAGACCAATCAAGTTACTAACATCCGTAGTTGATACACCCACCCTTTCCAAATTTAAACTTACTGCTCTTTAAACTGAAATAGCTAGACGAAGGTTATAGGGTATTTTTTGAGATAGCGCTTTGCGCAAATTCTTTTATAACCAATTAAATCAATGATTTATGATACTTTTCGACTCCTGGTGCCGCATCTAGAACCGCTGCATACCAACGAATACCTCCAAGGCCACCACAACCCGCCCTTTGGCAATTTCTTCGTTATGACGTTTTACCTACCACTCGCGCTGCCGCCTTGCGATAAGCCTGTTCTCGCTCGCGCTTATCCACAGCTACCACAAAAACAACAACCTCCTGATCGATCACCTGGTAGACCAATCGGTAGCCGCTGCTGCGCAGCTTGACCTTGTAGCAGTCCGGCAAGCTATGCAGCCGGTTCGCTTCGATCCTCGGATTCATTAAAACCGAGATGAGTTTTTTCTTGAGTTGCTGCCGGACCGTGTCTCCCAGCGTTTGCCATTCCTTTAGCGCTCGCGCATCGAACTCAAGGCTATAGGTCATCCAGAGAAACATTCACTCGCTGAGGGTCAGCAAGGCGCTTGCGAACGGTCGCTAGCAGCGCCTCATCCTCATCGGTCATGAGGACAGGTTTAAAAGGCAGCTGCCCGCGCTCGGCGACGTACTGCAATGCTTGGCGCATAAGCTCGGAGGGCGTAACACCCAACCGCTCAAGCTCACGATAGGCTCGGATTTTGAGATCGTCGTCGATACGAACGTTGATGGAGGCCATGGTGGCTTGCTCACTGTAATGACAATGGTCTTTACAGTGACGTAATTCCGGGCACCAGACAAGTGGCTTAGGAGCACAAGCCGACGGAGGACAAAGCCCAGAGAGCGCGAGTACAAGCTCTTCGGCCGCCAAGGCCTGACCGCCCTTGGCAGCGCTATCCAGTCGGGATGGGACGGCACGCCGCAAGCGCTTCGAGATCAAACAGCGGCTCGCCAACGGCATGGATCCCATCCCCCTCCGGTCAGAAATCCAAACGCAGCACAGTGCGCCAGAAGTTCTTCAGCGGAGAACGCCAGTGCTTGCGCCAGTTACGCTCCCACCAGTCGTCTTCGTTCTTCACCACGTCCTCAAGGTCGCTACCCGTGACAGCAGCAGCATGCTGGCGGAACATCATCGGGAACACACAATGTTGCCGGATCCGTCGCTTGAACATCACGTCCACAGGCGTACCGTCATACGGCGTCTGCGCCAGGATCGCGCAGCCTTTGCGTGACAGCACGTATGCATGAAGGGCCACCACGCGGCCCCGTGCAATGAACGGGAACCAGGTTAACCAGGTTCGGCCCATGCTGTAGCCGAGGTGCAAGGCCTCGAATCGATGGCGACGCATGAAGCGGTTTACCCAGGCGATCCGCGAGGCTTTCAGCTCGTAGGGCATCACGTCATCTTCAAAAATCAGAATCCGCTCCAGGCCCTCCTCGAGCGCGCGCTGGGCGAGTTGCTGGTGAGACTCGTAGCAGCCGCGCTTGGGGTCGCCGTGCTTCTGCACGACATGAAATATCACTTGGTTGTCGAGCACCTTGCCAATGCTCTTCCTGAACAACTCACGCCTGTCACTCCGTGCATCGAGCGAGATGCAATAGACGGCGTCAACATCGAAATGAATCCTGCCCACCAATCAATCCCTTTAACTAATGCCTGTCATATGGTGGTGCTGAATAGAGCGGCAATAATATCGGGAGAATCAGATATCACAAAGCCATGTTTGCGTTGTCTACCTGGGCGCATCCGGTGGCTGTCCGGGCAGGTCGTCGAACAGCGACAGGTCGAGGTTGGGCAGGGTGTCTGACATGGGGCCTCCTCAGAGCGTGCCGATGCGGTCCAGCTCGCGCTTGAGCTGGTCGCGGTCGAGGGTATCCGGATGCAGCGCGAAGAACGCCTCGAAACGCCGTTGAATATGCGCGAGGGTTGCCCGGAACGCGCCGTCGATCGCGGCTTCGTCGCCCACCACGTCGGAAGGGTCTTCCAACCCCCAGTGGGCCTTGAGCGCGGGGCCGAAGTACACGGGGCACGCTTCACCAGCGGCCTTGTCGCAGACGGTGATGACGATGTCTGGCGGGTTGCCTTCGAAGGCTTCGTTGCCCTTGCTGCTCAGGCCGTCGATGGCGATGCCGGCTTGCTGCAGGGTCTGCAGGCTGCGCGGCAGCACCTGGCCTCGTGGGAAGCTGCCGGCGCTGATGGCTTGGTAGCCTTGCGGGGCGAGGTGGTTGAACAGGGCTTCGCACAGAATGCTGCGACAGCTGTTGGCAGTGCACATGAACAGGATTCGCATCGCTCGCTCCCCGCCGCGTGGCGGTTGTCAAAGGCCCAGGCGCAGTGCCAGGGCGGAAAGGGTGATCAGCAGCACCGGCAGGGTCAGCAGGATGCCGACCTTGAAGTAGTACCCCCAGGTGATGCGCATGCCTTTGCGGGCCAGCACGTGCAGCCAGAGCAAGGTGGCGAGGCTGCCTATGGGGGTGATCTTGGGGCCGAGGTCGCAGCCGATGACGTTGGCGTAGATCATCGCGTCGCGCACCAGGCCTTCGGCGCCGCTGGCCTGGATCGACAGGGCGCCGACCAGCACGCTGGGCATGTTGTTCATCACCGACGACAGCAACGCCGCAATCAGGCCGGTGCCGAGGGTGGCGGCCCACAGGCCGTGGGCTGCGAGGCGGTCGAGCACGCCGGCCAGGGCGTCGGTCATGCCGGCGTTGCGCAGGCCGTACACCACCAGGTACATGCCCAGCGAGAACACCACGATCTGCCAGGGCGCTTCGCGCAGCACGCGGCGGGTGGAGATCACGTGGCCGCGGGCGGCAACGGCGAACAGCACGGCGGCGCAGGCGGCGGCCACGGCGCTGACCGGGATGCCCAGCGGTTCGAGCACGAACAGGCCCACCAGCAGCGCCAGCAGCACCACCCAGCCGACGCGGAAGGTCGCGCGGTCGCGGATGGCCAGGGCCGGGGCCTTGAGGTCATCCAGGGCATAGCGCGCCGGGATGTCGCGCCGGAAGTACAGGAACAGCACCAGCAGGGTGGCGGCCACCGCCGCCAGGTTGACCGGCAGCATCACCGAGGCGTAGGCGCCGAAGCCCAGCCCGAAGTAGTCGGCCGAGACGATGTTCACCAGGTTCGACACCACCAGCGGCAGGCTGGCGGTGTCGGCGATGAAGCCTGCGGCCATGACGAAGGCCAGGGTCGCGCCGGGCGAGAAGCGCAGCGCCAGCAACATCGACATGACGATGGGGGTGAGGATCAGCGCGGCGCCGTCGTTGGCGAACAGTGCCGACACCGCCGCGCCGAGCAGCACGATGAAGGCGAACAGGCGGCGTCCGTCGCCGCGCGCCCAGCGCGCCACGTGCAGGGCGGACCACTCGAAGAAGCCGGCCTCATCGAGCAGCAGGCTGACGATGATGATGGCGATGAAGGTGGCCGTGGCATTCCAGATGATCGCCCAGACGGCGGGAATGTCGTGCAACGACACCGCGCCGAACAGCAGCGCCAGCAGCGCGCCGAAACTGGCGCTCCAGCCGACACCGAGCCCCTTGGGCTGCCAGATGACCAGGATGAGGGTGAAGACGAAGACGCAGGCGGCGATCAGCATCGGCAGGACCTCGTCCACTCAGCAGCAGGCAGCGGCACGGACGGGGCGATCGTCCATGTGCTGCAGGCGGGCGATGTTGTCCTGGAGCCAGGCGCCATTGGCCTGGGCGGTGACCTGCAACAGCTCGCCGACCCAGGCGGGCAGTTCAGGGTTGAGGCGGTAGTACACCCACTGCCCCTGGCGGCGGTCCAGCAACAGGCCGGCGCTGCGCAACTGGGCGAGGTGGCGGCTGATTTTCGGCTGGCTGTCGTCGAGGGCGCACATCAGTTCGCACACACACAGTTCGCCAAGACGGGCGATCAGCAAGGTGGCGCGGACGCGGGTCTCGTCGGCGAGGGACTTGAAGACCTGGGTGGGGGTGATCATGAGGGGGCACCTGAACATATGGAAATCCGAATATATGGATTTCCATATGCATATTGCAACAGGTGCGGGTGTTTCGTCAGAACGCCGTGCTGACCGTCAGCGACAGGTTGCGCGGATCGCCATAGATCGCTCCGGCGTAGAAGCCGTAGCGGGTGTAGTAGTGCTTGTCGAACAGGTTGTTGGCGTTGAGGCTGACGCTGGTGTCGTCGGTCAGCTGGTACTTGGCCATGGCATTCCAGATCGCATAGCCCGACCAGTTGACGTCGCTTGAGCTACGGCTGACACCGTTGGTCGGCTGGCCGGCCGGGGTGGACAGCGCGCGGATGTTGGTCTGCGCGGTGACGCCGGTGCCGAGGGTCAGGCGGTCGAGCGGGCCGGACAACCGGTAGGTGGTCGAGGCCTTGAACAGGTGCGACGGGTCGCTGCGCCCATCGCTGTCGAGGCGGCGGAAGTGCAGGTAGGTGTAGCCGGCGTAGACGTTCCAGTTCTCGGTCAGGGCGCCTGCGAGTTCCAGGTCGATACCGTCGGTTTCCTGGCCGGAACCTGCCTTGTAGGCGGTGGAGCCGGTCGGGGTCAGCAGGTCGCCGTCGGTGACTGCCTTGTTCTCCTGTTTGGTGCGGAAGTACGCGGCGGATGCGTTCAGGCGGCCGTCGAACCAGGCGGCCTTGATGCCGGTCTCGTAGCTCTGGCCGCGGATCGGCTCGACCTTGGTGCCGCTGGCGGTCTCTTCAGTCTGCGGGTTGAAGATGTCGGTGTAGCTGGCGTAGACCGAGTAGGTGTCGTTGAGGTCATACACCGCGCCCAGGTAAGGGGTGACGATGCCGTTGTTCTGCTGGTTGCTGCGCACGCCGCTGACGTTGCGGGTGGTGGCCGAGTAGTCGGTGCTGCGCACACCGAGGATTACCGACAGCGGGTCGGTGATGCTCAGGCGAGTGGCCGCGTACATGCCTTGCAGGCGGGTAGTGGTCTTGCTGTGACGGCCAGTCCGCGAGGCGAGCATGTCGTAGTCGCTGTCCACGCCATTGAGCCAGTTGCTCAGCGGCAGGCCGTTGTTGGCGCGGAACTGGCAGCCCAGGGCCGGGGCGCTGACGCTGTTGGCGCTGACCATGGTGCAGGTGTATTCCGGCGACCAGGCCACAGTGCGGCTGTCGTTGTAGCCGACCATCGCCTGGTGGGTGCGGCCGAACATCTGGAACGGGCCAGACAGGTCGATCTGCGCCGATTGCTGGGTGGTGTCGCTGGAGCTGTGCAGGCCGTTGAGCACCGCACCGCTGCCATCCTGATCCCAGTAGCCGCCATAGACACCGCGCCCGGACGAGTTGACCTTGGCCAGGCCGCGGTGGTTGAGGGCATCGCTGGTGCTCTGCGAACCTTTCAGGTCCAGGGTCCAGTCGTTGTCGAAGTGGTGCTGCAGCGAGCCGAAGGTGGTGCGGGTGATGTACTCGCCGAAGCTCCAGCTGGGCACCACGTTGGTGCTGCGCGGCAGGTCGGTCTTGCTGCCGTCGCCATACCAGATCGGGATGTTGGCGCCCCAGCCGCCACCGACCACCTTGTTGTATTCGTACTGGTAACCGGCACCGAGGGTGGTGGCGTCGTCCAGGTCGAACTCGAAGTTGGCCAGCGCTGCGCGAGCGCGCTCGGACTGATTGTCACGGAACGAGTTGGCGTCCTGCTGGGTGACCACGAAGCGCGAGCGCAGGCGGCCGTCTTCGGAGAGCGGCAGGTTGAGGTCGGCGCCCAGGCGGCGTTTGTCCCAGCTGCCGTAGGTGGCGTATGCGCTGCCGCCGAAGGTGCGGGTCGGTGCCTTGCGGATCAGGTTGACCGTTGCCGACGGGTCGCCAGTGCCGCCGAGCAGGCCGTTGGCGCCACGCACGATGTCGATGCGCTCGTACAGGTCCAGGTTCAGCGCGTTGCCGCTGCCGCTGAAGTCAGAGCCGCCGGGGAACTGCAGGCCATCGATCTTCCAGTTGCTGATCGAATAGCCACGGGCGCGGAAATCGGTACGCCCGCCGACTTCCATCTTGCTCATGCTGATCCCCGGTGCAGTGTCGAGCGCCTGCTCGATGCTGTGCACATCGCGGTCGTCCATCTGCTGGCGGGTGATGCTGGTCACCGACTGCGGGGTCTGGCGCGGGGTCAGGTTCAGGCCGGTGGAGCTGCGCGTGCTCTCGACGGTATAGCCGAGCTGGCCGGCGTCGTCGGCACTGGGCAGCGCGCTGTCTTCGATGTTGGTGGCGCCCAGCTCCAGGGGCTGGGGATCAGCCGCAAAGGCACCTGCAGACAGACTGAAGGCGATACACAAGGCAAGCGGTGAGAGGCGGCTGCCGCCGCGGGTGAAGCGGGCGCAGGCGCCGGGGATGCTCTGAGGTTTCATTTGGGAAGGCTTCGTATTCGCAGATGGTTTTTGCTACGATTCTAGGGATGTGCCCTCTGGGCTCCATGCCCGGCTTGTACGGGGATGTAATGGAACGTAACGGGCGCTGCATGGGCGCCCCCGACAGGTGTCCCCCGCAATGAGCACGACCTTGCTGGTCGTCGACGATGACGACGAGATCCGCGAACTTCTCTGCGATTACCTTACCGATGCCGGCTATCAGGTGCTGGCTGCCGCCGATGGCGAACAGATGCGCCAGCAGCTGGCACGACACAAGGTCGAGCTGGTGGTGCTCGACCTCATGCTGCCCGGCGAGGATGGCCTGAGCCTGTGCCGCCAGTTGCAGGCGCAGCCGGGCCTGGCGGTGATCATGCTGTCGGCCAAGGGCAGCACGCTGGATCGCATCATCGGCCTGGAAGTGGGCGCCGACGACTACCTGTCCAAGCCCTTCGAACCCCGTGAACTCATTGCCCGCATCAAGGCCGTCCTGCGCCGCCCGCAGCGCCTCGACACGCCGAGCGAAGAGCCCGCCAGCCAGGCGCAGCAGTTCGCAGGGTTCAGCCTCGACCATATCAAGCGCCTGCTCACTCATCCCGACGGCCAGGCCCTCACCCTGCCCCGCTCCGATTACCGCGTGCTGCGCGAGCTGCTCGAGGCCAACAACCGCGTGGTATCGCGCGATCACCTGACGCGCAGCGCCTTTGGCCGCGACCACCTGCCCGACGACCGCTCGGTTGACATGTGCATCAGCCGCCTGCGCCAGCACCTGCGCCGCGCCGCCAATGGCAGCGCGCAGATCCTCACCATTCGCAACGAAGGCTACCTGCTCAGCATCGCCTGCGAGCCAGGCGCCTGAAGTGCGCCTGCTGCGCCGCCTGTGGCCACGGACGCTGTTCGGCCAACTGCTGCTGATCATGATCAGCGGCACCCTGCTGATCCAGTTGATGTCCAGCAGCATCTGGTTCGACGTGCGCTTCGCCCAGGTGTTCGAGGCCCCGGTGCGGTTGATCGCTGCGCGCAGTGCGCCGCTGATCGCCCAGGCCGACTGCCATGCCGGGCAGTTGCAGGTGCCGGCGCACTATCACCTGCGCTGCGCCGAATCACTGCCCGAAGCCCAACGTGATGATCGACGCGGGCGGCACCGCATCGAACTGCTGCTGCACCAGGCGCTGGCCTACGAACTCGGCCACGACCAGCAAGCGCGCCTGCTGAAGGTGCAATTGACCGATGAGCTTGGTCAGCCGATCGTCTGGCGCAGCCTGTTCGGCCTGCGTACCGCCCAGGCAAACCTGCAGTTCGCCGTGCCGATGGAGGATGGCCACTGGCTGGTGATCGACGGCGAAGAACTGCAGGGCTGGAGTGGCGAGTCGGCCTGGGTGCTGATCAGCGACTATCTGCTGCGCGTCTATGCCCTGCGCATCGTCGCCGTGCTGCTGGTGTGCCTGGTGGCCGTGCGCCTGTGCCTGCGCCCGCTGCGACGCCTGGCCGATGCCGCTCGTGGCCTGGGGCGCAACCTGGAGCAGCCGGCCCTGCCCCTGGAAGGCCCTGAGGAAGTGCGCCAGGCAGCGCAGGCGTTCAACGCCATGCAGCAGCGGCTGATCGCCATGGTCAACGACAAGGCCTACTTTCTCGCCGCCGTCTCCCACGACCTGCGTACGCCCCTGACCCGCATGCGCCTGCGCCTGGAGCGGCTGGAGGATGGCGAACACAAAGAGCGCCTGCGCCAGAACATCGCGCAGATGGATGCCATGATCGGCCAGGTACTGGACTACCTGCGGGCCGGCGAGCAGCAGAACCTGCAGGAGGTGGACCTGGACCGACTGGTGGCGCGCCTGTGCGCCGACTTGGCCAGCGCCGAAGAGCCGCTGCCGATCCAGGGTGAAGTGGGCAAGGTGAAGGTCGATGCCTTGCTGATGCAGCGGTGCCTGCAGAACCTGCTGGTCAATGCCCTGCGTTATGGCAAGGCGGTTTCGCTGCGGCTCGAGGCGGATACGGCGCAGGTGCGGATTCATGTCGAGGATCGCGGGCCAGGTATTGCCGCGGGCCTGCTGGACACCGTGACCGATCCGTTCGTGCGTGGAGAGGGTTCGCGCAACCAGGCGTCCGGTGGGTATGGCCTGGGGTTGAGCATTGCCCAGCGGATTGCGGCCAGCCATGGCGGTGAGTTGCGGCTTTCCAACCGCGATGGCGATGGGCTGAAAGCGACTGTGGTGTTGCCACGCTAGCACCAGCCCGCCCACAGCGCACACCTCAAGCCCCCCATTGCCAAACCCTGCCCAAAAGAGTTCAAATCGCACTAATTCCCATTAACAACTACCCTCCCCCATGCCCCCCACCGATTCTGCCCTGCGCTCCGCCACCGAGGCTCTCTACCTCACCCACAGCGCCTGGCTGCGTGGCTGGCTGCGCAAGCGTCTGGACTCCACCAGCGATGCCGCCGACCTGGTACAGGACACCTTCGTGCGGGTCATCAAGGCGCGTCGTGCCCTGGATATCCGCGAGCCGCGCCAATATCTGAGCACCGTCGCCAAAGGTCTGGTCATCGACCTGTTCCGCCGCCGGGCGCTGGAGCAGAGCTATCTCGAGGTGCTGGCCTCCCTGCCCGCCTGCGACCATCCATCCGAGGAAGACCAGGCGATCGTTCTGGAAACCTTGATGGAAATCGATCGCATGCTAGACAGCCTGGGTGACAAGGTGCGTCAGACGTTCATCCTGTCGCAGTTCGAGGGGCTGACGTATCCGCAGATCGCCGAGCGCCTGGGCGTCTCGGTACGCACGGTGAACAACCACATGGCCAAGGCGATGGAGCAGTGCTGCCTGATGCGCCTGGGGCTGCTGTGAGCGCCGTGTCATCACCGTTGAGCACAGCGCAGCGCGAGGCTTTGCGCTGTGCGGCGCAGTGGTATGCGCGGCTGTCGTCGGGGCTCGAGGATGCGGGCGAGCAGCAGCGCTGGCAGCGCTGGCACGATGCAGATCCTCTGCACCAGCAGGCCTGGCAACAGGTTGAGGCAGTTCGGCGGATGGTCGAGGGGGTGCCACGGCAGATTGCAGCGCCGGCCCTGCGTCAGGCGCGGGAGTCGCGCAGGCGGGTGCTGCGTCAGTTGCTGGTGCTGGCGGGCGTCGGTGTGGTGGGTGTGGGCGGCTGGAGAAGCGAACTGCGAACAACGCTGATGGCCAGCCTGCACACCGGGGTCGGTGAGCAGCGTGAGGTGGTGCTGGAGGATGGCAGCCAGATCCTGCTGGACAGCCGTTCGGCGCTGGATGTGCGCTTCGACGCAGCGCAGCGTGTACTGCGTCTGCTGAGCGGGCGGGTGCTGGTGCAAACGGCCGCCGATGCCCTGGCGCGTCCGTTTCTGGTGGAGGTGGCCCAGGGGCAGGTGCAGGCGTTGGGCACCCGCTTCACGGTCGAGGCCGACGAGCGCTTCTGCGAGGTGACGGTGCTGGAAAAGGCCGTACAGGTGCGTCCGCTGAACAGCGCACAAACCCTGCGTCTGGAAGCGGGTCAGCAGGTGCGGTTCGATCGCTCTCGGCTTGGCGAGCCGTGGCGCAGCGACGCTTCGGTGGCGTCGTGGCAAACGGGTAGCCTGATAGCAATCAACCGGCCGCTGGGCGACTTGCTGGAAGAACTGTCGCGCTACCGGCGTGGCTGGCTGCGCTGTGATCCATCGATTGCCGGGCTGCGGATTTCCGGGGCCTTTCCGCTGCACGACATCGACCTCGCCCTCGCCGCATTGGCCAGCGGTTTCGAGCTGCACATCGTGCGGCGTACCGATTACTGGGTCAGTGTCATGCCTCGGGTCGGTTGAGGCGTTGCAAAAAAATTCTCATCTGCGTTGCACTTTTTTCTCACGTCCTTCGGCCATTGCTCAGACATCTGCCGTTTGAGCGGATCAATTGGGGGAGGACCATCATGACGTACCCGTATGCGCGCCGACTGAAACCGGTGGCCGCAGCCATTCGCCTGGGCTTTTGCAGCGTAGTCCTGACTACGCTGCCGGCATTCGCCCATGCAGCCGAAGTCAGTGAGCTGCGCCAGTACCAGATTCCTGCCGGCAGCCTGACGGAGGCGCTCAGCGCCTTTGCATCGGCCTCGGGCAGTGCCTTCTCCTTCGATGCCGCCTTGACCGACGGCCATCGCTCGCCGGGGCTGCAAGGCCGCTACAGCGTTGCCCAGGGCTTCGCGCTGCTGCTGCAAGGCACAGGGTTGCAGGTGGTCGCGCAGAGCAATGGCAGTTATGTGCTGCGCCCGTCGCCGCGCAATGACGGCTCGCTGGAGCTGGACGCCACGACCATCTCCAGCCAGCGCCTGGACGCCACCTCCGAAGGCACCGGGGCCTACGCCGCGCGGGCGGTGACCATCGGCAAGGGCACACACACGCTGCGCGAGACACCCCAGGCGGTGACCGTGCTGACCCGCAAGTACATGGACGACCAGAACATCAACACCATCGACCAGGCGATGGAGAAAACCCCGGGTATCGCGGTGTACGAATCGCCCATGGGCGGCAAGTACTTCTATTCGCGCGGTTTCATGATGCAGGGCCAGTACCAGTACGACGGCGTGCCGCTGGATGTGGGCGGCGAGTACGTACAGGCCAACAGCTTCTCGGGCGACATGGCCTACTACGACCGGGTCGAAGTGCTCAAGGGCGCGGCGGGCATGATGAAGGGCTCGGGCAGCTCGGCGGGCGGGGTCAATTTCGTGCGCAAACGCGGCCAGAGCACGCCCACCACCAGCCTGAGCCTGTCGGCGGGCTCCTGGGACAACTACCGCAGCCAGATCGACACCGGTGGCCCGCTCAACGCTTCGGGCACGCTGCGTGGCCGGGCGGTGGTAGCGTTGCAGGATCGCCAGTACTTCTACGACCTGGGTAAACGCAAGGACCAGATCCTCTACGGCGCCCTGGACTACGACCTGACGCCGGATACCACCCTGGGCTTAGGCGTCGCCTACGAGAGGCTCGACGCCCGGCCCTGCTGGCACGGCCTGCCAAGGGGGAGCGATGGCAAGGACCTGAAGCTGAGTCGCTCGACCTGCCTGGGCGCTTCGTGGAACACCTGGGACAGCCAGCGCACCACGGTGTTCGCCGACCTCAAGCACCAGTTGAACGATGAGTGGGCGTTCAAGTTCGCCGGGGCCTGGACCCACAACGACCAGGACATCAAGTACGCCCTTTCCGAGACTCCTGGCGGGGTGCCTGCAGGTGCGACCTCGGCGCCATCCTCGGTGTACTCGGGCCTGTTCGACTATGACCAGACCGACTACGGTTTCGACGCGTACCTGGATGGCAAATTCGATGCCTTCGGCCTGCAGCATGAATTGGTCGTAGGCGCCAACGCCAGCCGCGCCCAGACCCGCGACCACTGGGCGCTGATCAACATGACCGGCCTACTCGGCGCATCGCAGGATCCGCTCAATCCCAACCCGCACATCCCCGAGCCCCGCGATGGCTTCTACGCGCCCAACGCTTACCGTGGCGGCCCCTTCCCGACCGAGACCGACACCCGGCAATTCGGCACCTACGCCACGCTTCGCCTGAAGCTGGCCGAGCCGTTGACCCTGGTGCTGGGTTCGCGCGTCAGTTGGTACCGCAACAGTCGTGACTCCTACACCCAGGCATGGGATTACTGGCAGCACGACCGCAGCCAGGAGAACGGTGAAGTGACGCCATTCGGCGCGCTCATCTACGACCTGAACGACAACTGGTCGGTCTACACCAGCTATGCCGCGATCTTCCAGCCGCAGAGCACTTACACCGACCAGGCAGGCAGCCCCTTGCAGCCCAAGACCGGCGCGAGCTACGAGCTGGGGATCAAGGGCGAACTGCTGGATGGGCGTGTGAACACCTCGTTCAACCTGTTCCGCACCATCGAGGAACATCGCGGGGAGGCCAACTACGACAGCAGCTGCCCAGGGTCTTCGGACGGCTTCTGCTACAGCGATGTGGGCAAGGTCCGGGCACAGGGCTTCGAGGCCGAAATCAGTGGCGAGGTGATCGAGCGCTTGCAGGTGCTGGCGGGCTATACCTACACCCAGACCAAGTACCTGGACAGCACCAGTGCCAATCCGCAGGAGCCGGCGTTTTCGACCACCTACTTCCCGCGCCATCTGTTCCGGGCCTCGGCGGACTACCAACTGGCGGGAGCACTGGAGCGCTGGAGCGTGGGTGCAGGGGTAACGGCGCAGAGTGATGTCGCGTTCCGGGATGGCAATATCAGGCCCGTGGCGGTGAAATCCGTCCAGCCGGGGTATGGCATCTGGAGTGGACGGATCGGCTATCGGATCGACGAGAACTGGTCGCTGGCGCTCAATGGCAACAACCTGTTCGACAAGAAGTACTACCAGAGTGTGGGGGCGGTTTCGTGGGGTAACTTCTATGGTGAGCCGCGCAACTTCACAGTGACGCTGAGAGGCAACTTCTGATGTAGGGCTTCATTCCCAAGGCCCGTGGACTAAGTGTGGGAGCGCACTTGCCCGGAACTGTCAGTTTTTTGTGTTCGGGCCGGCAGGGGGC
>NZ_JABWRO010000119.1:0-17260 GCF_014268985.1 Pseudomonas sp. RW10S2
GGGGGGCGGCCCGCCGCAAAAGGCGGCGATGAGTCTGAGCAGATTTTGTTGTAGGTCTGTGCAGTTGTTTCTTGTTGTTGTGCAGTTTTCGCTGTCACTGCGCACAGGACAGGAAGTTGGAATAAGGGGTGCTTTTTCTCTTGCCTCTCCATCGGGTTGTAATCGTTGATCCAGGTCAGTATTAATCTATAGGCGTGGCTCAACAAACGACCTTTTAGAAACACATGATTCCGTTTTGGAATGCATTTCTTATTTTTCCTGCCTGGTAACGCCTGTCATGTCCAAACGCCTGATGCCCTCCACCACCGCCCTGCAATGCTTCGAGGCAGCCGCCCGCCACCTTAGCTTTACCCGTGCGGCGCAGGAGTTGCACCTCACCCAGAGCGCGGTGAGCAAACAGGTCGCACAGCTCGAGGACATGTTGTCCCACCCGCTGTTCCAGCGTATTCGCCGACGCCTGCACCTGACCCCGGCAGGCGCGCTGTACCTCACCGAAGTGAACAAGATCCTCACCCAGATCGACATCTCCAGCCGCTACATCCTCAGCTACGGCGACGAGACCGAAGTCCTGCGCATCGCCACCCAACCCACCTTCGGCGCGCGCTGGCTGGTGCCCCACCTCAAGGGTTTCGGCGAACGCCATCCGCGCATCCACCTGGACGTCCGTAACGAACTGGAGCCATTCGACCTCGTGCAGGCCACGGTCGATATCGCGTTCTTCTTTGGCCAGGGCACCTGGCCCGGCGCCACTTGCCTTGAGCTGTTCAGCGAGGAGGTGGTGCCGGTGTGCGCACCACAACTGTTGCAGGCACATGCTTTCGACAGTGCCCAGTCGCTGACCGAGCACCGTCTGCTGCAATGCGCATCGAGGCCCGAAGCCTGGCACGAGTGGTTCCTTGGGCTGGGGCTGCACAGCCAGAACAGCTACCACGGCCCACGCTTCGACACCTTCTACCTGTGCATCCGCGCAGCCATCGCAGGCTGCGGGATTGCCCTGATTCCGCGTTACCTGGTGGCCGAGGAACTAAGCGAAGGCAAGCTGGTGGTGCCGTGGAATCATCCGGTGGCGAGCAATGGCCGGCACTTCATGGCCCATGCCGAGCATGCGGCCGAGGTGCCCAAGGTAAAGGCCTTCGTGGAGTGGATCCTGGAACGGGCAGCTGAAGAGGGTTAAAAGTCGAACTTCGAGAATCCAAGGAATGATCCCAATCGAATAATTCGTTTGCCGAACACACATTCATCGCGCTTGGATAATAAGAAATTCGAACAAGGTTCCGCGCGTCCATGAATCAGGAAAGTATCAGCCAGTCCATCGCCATCGTTCACCCGATCACACTTTCCCATGGCCGCAACGCCGAAGTATGGGATACCGACGACAAGCGCTATATCGACTTCGTCGGCGGTATCGGCGTGCTCAACCTGGGCCACTGCAACCCGGCAGTGGTCGAGGCCATTCAGCACCAGGCCGCCCGCCTGACCCATTACGCCTTCAACGCCGCCCCCCATGCACCCTATGTTGCGGTCATGGAGCAGTTGAGCGCGTTCGTGCCGGTGAGCTACCCGCTTGCAGGCATGCTCACCAACAGCGGCGCCGAAGCTGCGGAGAACGCATTGAAGGTGGCCCGTGGCGCCACCGGCAAGCGGGCCGTCATCGCCTTCGATGGTGGATTCCATGGCCGCACCCTGGCCACCCTCAACCTCAACGGCAAGGTCGCCCCCTACAAGCAACGCGTGGGTGAGCTGCCGGGGCCGGTCTACCACCTACCCTACCCCAGCGCCGACACCGGCGTGACCTGCGACCAGGCGCTCAAGGCCATGGAGCGGCTGTTCGCCGTCGAGATCGCGGTCGAGGATGTGGCAGCCTTCATCCTGGAACCGGTGCAAGGCGAAGGCGGCTTCCTCGCGCTGGACCCCACCTTCGCCCAGGCCCTGCGCCGCTTCTGCGACCAGCATGGCATTCTCATCATCATCGACGAGATCCAGTCCGGTTTCGGGCGTACCGGCCAGCGCTTCGCCTTCCCACGCCTGGGCATCGAGCCAGATCTTCTGTTGCTGGCCAAGAGCATCGCCGGCGGCATGCCGCTGGGTGCAGTGGTCGGCCGACGTGAACTGCTGGATGCCCTGCCCAAGGGCGGGCTTGGCGGCACCTATTCAGGTAATCCCATCGCCTGTGCCGCGGCCCTGGCCAGCCTGGCGCAGATGACCGACGAGAACCTCGCCACCTGGGGCGAGCGTCAGGAGCGGGCCATCGTGAGGCGCTTCGAACACTGGAAAAGTAGCGGCCTGTGCCCCTACCTTGGGCGCCTGACCGGCGTCGGCGCGATGCGCGGGATCGAGTTCGTCAACACCGATGGCAGCCCAGCGCCAGCGCAGCTGGCCAAGGTAATGGAGACTGCGCGAGCCAAGGGGTTGCTACTGATGCCCAGTGGCAAGGCCCGTCACATCATTCGTCTGCTGGCACCGCTGACCATCGAAACCGAGGTGCTCGAGGAAGGGCTCGATATCCTCGAACAGTGCCTGACCGCACTGGACTGAGACTCAGAGCCCCAGTTCTTCTGGGGTGAGCATGTCGGACTCGAAGGCGATCCAACCGCCTTCGAGCTCGGCGTGGCCATTGACGATCGGGCCGTAATAGGTCAGACCGTTCTCAAGCGTGACGCAGATGTGCGTGGCCGACTTTTCAGGCGCCGCGAGCGTACCGACGAAATGCACCTTCTTCAGCGTTTCGGTCACCGCCTCGAGACCGATGCGCATGCCCGGGTTCTCCGAGGCCTCGGCGTCCCCGCCACGGTCTTCGGCGCTGACGGTCACAGTGGCGATGTAGGGGTACTTGGTGCTCAAGCGGTGTTACCTCGGGTGGATAGTCGTGTGGGCGCGTAGAGTACGGCAGGTGATCCCTGTTGTCTCTACTGGCCTCTTCGCGGGATGGCCTGCAACAGGTGATCTGCCCCCCTCGATCTGTTAGGGTGCCGGGCGATGCACGCCATACCAGACGAGGACACCACGTGAGCGCCGAAGAACCCCTGATCGCCGACCTGTTCGAGGTCGACAAACGCCTGACCCTCAAGCCCGTCGTGGACTTTAACACCTACCTGCGCAACGCCTTTGGCGACGGCGCGTGCCGCTGTCATCGCTGCGTCGAGCTGAACGGCGACGAAAGCAGCTACAGCCACCGCCACACCTTCGAGTTCGATGGCCGCCCGATGCACCGGCGCTTCGCCAACACCGCAGGCAGCGATGTATTGCAAGCCTTGAAGAAAGCCTGGCTGTCATACACCAAGAACGACCTGCCTCTGCTCGGCCAGCTGGATCTGCACACCCTGCGCACCTTCACCGAAACGAACCTGCATGAGCGGCTTGTGGCCCTGCTCCCGGCCAGCGGCCTGGCGCGCGAGGTCGAAGGTACTTGGGTGCTGCAAGCCCAGGCCGACTGACAGCCCGGCGGCGCAGCAGGATTCTCCCGGTCTGCTACCGTGGGAGAATCCTCACCTGCAGGTGACCTGCCATGGCCCGCACAACCCCCATCGAGCTGTACCGCAATATCGGCATCGTCGCCCACGTCGATGCCGGCAAGACCACCACAACGGAACGCATCCTGTTCTACACCGGGGTCAACCACAAGATGGGCGAGGTCCACGACGGCGCCGCGACCATGGACTGGATGGCCCAGGAGCAGGAACGCGGCATCACCATCACCTCGGCGGCGACCACGGCGTTCTGGCAAGGCTCGACCAAGCAATTCGCCGACAAGTACCGCTTCAACATCATCGATACGCCCGGCCACGTCGACTTCACCATCGAGGTGGAGCGTTCGCTGCGCGTGCTCGATGGCGCAGTGGTGGTCTTCAGCGGCGCCGACGGGGTCGAGCCGCAGTCCGAGACGGTATGGCGCCAGGCCAACAAGTACCACGTGCCACGCCTGGCCTATATCAACAAGATGGACCGCCAGGGTGCGGACTTTCTGCGTGTGGTGAAGCAGATCGACCAGCGCCTGGGCCACCACCCGGTGCCCATCCAGTTGGCCATCGGCAGCGAAGAAAACTTCATCGGCCAGATCGACCTGGTGAAGATGAAGGCCATCTACTGGAACGACGCCGACCAGGGCACCAGCTACCGCGAAGAACCGATTCCCGCCGAACTGCAGGCCCTGGCCGACGAATGGCGCGCGCACATGGTCGAGGCCGCGGCCGAAGCCAATGACGAACTGACCCTTAAGTTTCTTGAAGGCGAAGAGCTGAGCATCGACGAGATCAAAACCGCCCTGCGCCAACGCACCATCGCCAACGAGATCGTACCGACCATCCTCGGCTCCTCGTTCAAGAACAAGGGCGTGCCACTGATGCTCGATGCGGTGATCGACTACCTCCCCGCGCCCAGCGAAATCCCTGCAATCAAGGGCACCGACCCGGACGACGAGGAAAAGCACCTTGAGCGCCATGCCGACGACAAGGAACCGTTCTCCGCACTCGCCTTCAAGATCGCCACCGACCCCTTCGTCGGCACCCTGACCTTCGCCCGCGTCTACTCCGGCGTACTCAGCTCCGGCAATGCGGTGCTCAATTCGGTCAAGGGCAAGAAGGAACGTATCGGCCGCATGGTCCAGATGCACGCCAACCAGCGTGCCGAAATCAAAGACGTGTGCGCGGGCGACATCGCCGCGCTGATCGGCATGAAGGACGTGACCACAGGCGATACCCTGTGCGACATCGACAAGCCGATCATCCTCGAGCGCATGGACTTCCCGGACCCGGTGATCTCGGTCGCGGTCGAGCCGAAAACCAAGGCCGACCAGGAGAAGATGGGGATCGCCCTGGGCAAGCTCGCGCAGGAAGACCCCTCGTTCCGCGTGCGCACCGATGAAGAGACCGGGCAGACCATCATCTCCGGCATGGGCGAGCTGCACCTGGACATCATCGTCGACCGCATGCGCCGGGAGTTCAACGTCGAAGCCAACATCGGCAAACCACAGGTCGCCTACCGCGAGAAAATCCGCAACACCTGCGAGATCGAAGGCCGCTTCGTCCGACAGTCTGGCGGACGCGGCCAGTATGGCCATTGCTGGATACGCTTCGCCCCGGGCGACGAAGGCAAGGAAGGCCTGGAGTTCATCAATGAGATCGTCGGCGGCGTGGTGCCGCGCGAGTACATCCCGGCAATCCAGAAAGGCATCGAGGAGCAGATGAAGAACGGCGTGCTCGCCGGGTATCCCCTGATCAACCTCAAGGCCGCAGTGTTCGACGGCTCCTACCACGACGTCGATTCCAACGAAATGGCCTACAAGATTGCCGCGTCCATGGCGACCAAGCAGCTGTCTCAAAAAGGCGGCGCAGTGTTGCTGGAGCCGGTGATGAAGGTCGAAGTGGTAACGCCCGAGGAGTACCAGGGCGACATTCTGGGCGACCTCAGCCGTCGCCGCGGGATGATCCAGGATGGTGACGAGACGCCCGCCGGCAAGGTGATTCGCGCCGAGGTGCCATTGGGCGAGATGTTCGGATACGCCACCTCGATGCGCTCGATGACCCAAGGCCGGGCCAGCTTCTCGATGGAGTTCACGCGCTATGCGGAGGCGCCGGCGAGTATCGCCGATGGCATCGTGAAGAAGAACCGGGGGGAATAGCCCAGGCGACCTCATCGCGGGGCCCGGACTTGCCCCGCGATGGCGTCGGTCTCGCCGACTCAGAACCTCAATGCTGCTCGCCTGCCCGCCGCAACAGCTTCTTGCACCGCTCCGACAGATGCACCACGCGCAGGTGCTTGCCCGCACGGGAATACCGCTCGCGCAGGGTCTTCAACGCGGCGATCGCCGAGTAGTCGACGAAACTCAGGTGCTTGCAGTCCAGCGTCACGCTCTGCGGATCCTGCGCCGGATCGAACTGCTCGAGAAACGGTGTGGTCGAGGCGAAGAACAAGGTGCCGTGCACTTGGTAAATCTTGCCGCCCTGGCCGTCCTCGTGGCTATCGGCATACAGCTCACGAGCATGCTGCCAGGCGAAGTTGATGGCCGCGATGACAATCCCGAACAGCACCGCAGTGGCCAGATCCGTCAGTACCGTGACCACCGTTACTGCAATGATCGCCAACACATCGCTTTTCGGCACCTTGTGCAGCACTCGCAGCGACGCCCAGGCAAAGGTCTGCTGCGCCACGACGAACATCACCCCGACCAGTGCGGCCAGCGGAATACGCTCGATCAGCGGCGACAGGAACAACACGAACAGCAGGATCATCACCCCCGCCACTACGCCCGACAGCCGACCGCGGCCATTGGAACTCAGGTTGATCACGGTCTGGCCGATCATCGCGCAGCCGCCCATGCCACCGCACAGCCCCGACACCATGTTGGCCGCGCCCAGGGCCACACATTCACGATCAGGGAAACCGCGGCTCTCGGTGATCTCATCGGTGAGATTGAGGGTCAACAGGGTTTCCAGCAGACCGACCATGGCCATCAACAGCGCATAGGGGGCGATGATCTTGAGCGTCTCGAGGTTCCAGGGCACCTCCGGCCAGGCCAGTTGCGGCAGGCCACCGGCGATGTGCGCCATGTCGCCGAGGGTGCGGGTCGGCAGCTCGAGCAGGTAGACCAGCAGGCCCACACCGAGAATAGCCACCAGCGCAGGCGGCACCGCGCGGGTCAGCTTCGGCAGTACGTAGACCACCAGCATCGTCAGGGCTACCAGACCGACCATCAGCAGCAGCGGCTTCCCGCCGAGCCAGTGCTCGCCGTCCTTGAAATGCTCGAGCTGGGCCATGGCGATGACGATGGCCAGGCCATTGACGAAGCCAAGCATCACCGGGTAAGGCACCAGCCGCACCAGCTTCCCAAGACGCAGCACGCCGAACAGAATCATCACGATCCCGCCAAGCAGCACCGTGGCCAGCAGATACTGGGCACCGTGCTGCACGACCAGGGCGACGATCACCACCGCCATCGACCCGGCGGCGCCGGAGATCATCCCTGGGCGACCGCCGAACAACGCGGTCAGCGTGCAAATGATGAAGGCACCGTAGAGCCCCATCAGCGGATTGAGGTGCGCCACCAGGGCGAAGGCGATGCACTCGGGCACCAGGGCGAAGGAGGTGGTCAGGCCAGCGAGTACGTCGGCACGAAGTCGGGCGGGTTTCATGTAGATCCTGTGGGGTGTCCAGTCATGGCGACGGCGCGCGCGCAATGGGAGCAACCCATCACCCACGCAGAAGCAAAAACGAAGGGCGCGATGTTACGGAATTTGTCTGACAGCGGCCACCGCCGCTCTGCTCAGCGCACCCGCTCCCGGCTCTGCACCGCGAGATCCAGCGCGCGCTGCATGTCCAGCCGCGCCGAGCGACCCAGGTCCGGGTCATTGAGGCGGCCATTGCGCTCCGACGGCAGGATCGGCGCAGTCAGGTCCTCGGCATCCATCGCCTCGAAGTCCTGTTCAGAGCCCATGGTCAGGGAGCTGCGGCGCAGCAACATACGCACCTGCTCGGGCGTAAGCTGCGGATTGATCGACAACATCGCTGCCACCGTCGAAGCCACCAACGGCGTCGCGTAGGACGTACCGCAGTGCGGCTTGCCAGCATCGGCAGGTTGCAGACAGGCCGCTGCACTGACATCCACACGCATGTCGACGTTGGAGCTGCGGCGCTTGACCACATGCTGCGGATCCTCGACCGCGGTGTCGCGCTCGCCGCGTTGATGCCCGCCCACCACCAGCAACTGCTCGGTCACGAACGACGATGGCAAACGGTATTCATCAGTGCCAGACCATGACGAGCCATTGCCCGCCGAATTGACCACCACCACATCCGGGTGCTCGCTGCGCAGCCATAGGAAGAATTCCTCGAGCAACTCCTCGTAGCCACTCATGGCCAACCCCGAGCGCACCAGCGAATCGACCTCGTCGCCCTCCACGTTTTTGGCGCCCACGCGGTGGATACCCCAACTCCAGTTGAGCACCCGTACGCCGTCCTCGACCAGGTTGACCGACGCGGCGATGTTGGCGGTGATACCTGCATCCGAGTTGCGCTCGACGATCACCTCGAACCCGGGGCTGGCCTTGCCCAGGCCGCTGAGAAAGCCACCTGCCGCCCCCTCCCCGCGCCCGGCCAGGATACCGGCGACGTGGCTGCCGTGACTCTGCGCACGTGCGCCGTCGCGGCCGTAAAGGCAGGTCTGTCTTGGCCCGCAGGCGCCGCGATAAACCTGAAAGGGCGCAGCGTCGAAATCCAGCTCGCGCTCGATCACGCCCACACGTATCGGCTGTACAGGCACGTTCGAGGCCGGGACCCGGCGCTGGTAGTAGTACAGGGCATCCGTGAAACGATTGGCCGCCCACTCATCGGCCTGGTCGATGACCGTAGCCTTGCCGCCCTCGCCTTCCTCACCTCGCTCCGGCGCCGACTCTTCGACGATCACCGCGTCCACGCTTATCTCGCTGCCCATGCGCAGGATCATCGCATCGCGCTGTACAAGATCACGTACCGGAAGGCGCAGTTGGTAGACGTTCAACGGCGGGATCGCCCCCACCACCTGCGCACCATATTTGTTGGCGATACGTTGCGCCTCCTCGCGCCCGTTGTGCTTTTCCTCGATCAACAGGCTGACCAGGTCGAGGTAGGTGGTCAGGCCGTCCATGTTCCTGGCCACCTCGTGCGGGCCTGCGGCGACCACATGGCTGCGCTGGCGAGTGAGCCAGACCGGATTGCTTTTCTGCCCGCTGACCTGCAGCCACAAAGCAGCGCTCGGACCGGGCTGGTCGAGCGTGAACTCGAGCCTGTCGCCCTCGCGCTGCACGGCATTGGCAGGCAAGGCCCGGTCGCCCAGCCACACCTGTGGAGCCTGGTGCTCCAGACCTTGCGCGCGCAGGCACCAGTGCTGCGAGGCCTCGGACAGCAAATCGCCGCAGCGCTGCAACTGCTGGATGCGCGGTTCGGCGATGGCACTCTGTCCAAGAACAAGCAACAACAAAGGTAGGTAGTGCTTCATGCTGAGGGTCTGCAATGGTCTTTTTGCTGCGACCCCAGCGCTCAGGCGATGGTTCAGCTGTTGACGGTAGCCCTCGAAAGCTCCGCAGCCGCACTGCAAATTTCAAATCCCTGTGATCCAGACACGGCACAATGCTGGCAAATTTGCCATCATGTCTATTCAACCTGCGGAGACCACCTACATGCCGCTACGCCCCCTTGTCACCGCCCTGCTGCTGGCGGCCAGCCTCACCGCACAGGCGGCCACCGAAGTCGTGCCGCTGCAGCACCGCAGCAGCGCCGAGCTGCTGCCGACCGCCCAGTCCTTTCTTGGAAAGGACGGAACCGTCAGCGCCTTCGAGAACAAATTGATCGTCAATGCCAGCCCGGAACGCATCGACGACCTGCGCGCCTTGCTACAGCAGTTGGACACTGCGCCCAAACGCCTGCTGATCAGCGTTGACAACAACGACAGCAACTACCAGGACAACCGCGGCAACGCCCGGGTCATCCAGTACGGCACCAGCAACCGCGAAGGCGGCCTGCAGCAGATCCAGGCCAGCGAAGGCCAGCCGGCACTGATCCAGATCGGCCAGAGCATCCCCATCACCAGCACCTCGACCGATGGTTACGGACGCATCCAGAGCGACACCCAATACCGCAATGTAACCCAGGGTTTCTACGTCACGCCGAGCGTCAGCGGTGAAACGGTTCGTCTGCAAATCAGCACTAATAATGATCGAATGAGCCAGGAACGCCAGGATGTAGTGAAAGTGCAGAGCACCGACACGACCATCTCGGGCAAGCTCGGCGAGTGGATCACCCTGGCGGGGTACAACCAGCAGAGCCAGGCCGAAAACAGCCCTTCGGCCCTCACCTACAGCACCCAGCGCGGTGAAAACATGACGCTACGCGTCAAAGTCGACCTTCTCGACTGATCCCAGGCAGTTCAAGGCCTCGACCAAGGGCCTTGAAACTGACTGCAGAGTCGCATTAGACCAAAGATGTAGTAAGCCAAAAAAAGCACTACAAAACATTTGACAGGCTCTTTTCGCCAAGGGCATGATGGCCTCGCTCCCGCTAATCAGGGGCCCTGGCAAGGGCCTTCGGGACGCCCTCCCGATACCCCTGGAGGCGTCCTGTGTCTATACGGCCCACAAGGCGGTTCGACGGGATTGCGACTGCAACGAAGAAGTTGTCCCGAGGGACGGAAGCGCATCACCGCAGAACCGGCAATCGACGTCGCACCGCAGCAAGGCATCCACGAGCCGACCTGCTGGGGACACCTTCGCCTGAACTGCACCCCCTTCCCCTTCGAGCCTTCCCCGTTCGCCGCCGCACTCCCCCGGACAGGACAGCCGCCAGGCCTCTGATTCCGCGCCCTGAGCATCCGCACAACTACACTCAAGATCGATGCGACGAGGTTTATTTCCATGGCACTGACACGCGAACAGCAAATTGCAGCCCTCGAGAAAGACTGGGCCGAGAACCCGCGCTGGAAAGGCGTGACCCGTACCTACACCGCCGCCGATGTCGTTCGCCTGCGTGGCTCCCTGCAGCCAGAGCACACCTTTGCTCGTCAAGGCGCAGAAAAACTGTGGAAGCTGGTCACCCAAGGTGCCCACCCGTCCTTCCGGCCCGAAAAAGATTTCGTCAACTGCATGGGCGCCCTCACCGGCGGCCAGGCCGTGCAGCAGGTAAAAGCCGGCATTCAGGCCATTTACCTGTCCGGCTGGCAGGTAGCCGCCGACAACAACTCGGCCGAGTCCATGTACCCTGACCAGTCGCTGTACCCGGTCGACTCCGTACCGACCGTGGTCAAGCGCATCAACAACGCCTTCCGCCGCGCCGACCAGATCCAGTGGAAAGCCGGCAAGAACCCAGGCGACGATGGCTACATCGACTACTTCGCACCGATCGTGGCTGACGCCGAAGCCGGTTTCGGCGGCGTGCTGAACGCCTACGAGCTGATGAAGAACATGATCGAGGCAGGCGCCGCCGGCGTGCACTTCGAAGACCAGCTGGCCTCGGTGAAAAAATGCGGTCACATGGGTGGCAAGGTACTGGTGCCAACCCAGGAAGCCGTACAGAAGCTGGTGGCCGCGCGTCTGGCCGCTGACGTTGCGGGCGTACCGACCATCATCCTCGCCCGCACCGACGCCAACGCTGCTGACCTGCTGACCAGCGACTGCGACCCTTACGACCAGCCGTTCGTGATCGGCGAGCGCACCCGTGAAGGCTTCTACAAGGTACGTGCCGGCCTCGACCAGGCCATCGCCCGCGGCCTGGCCTACGCCCCGTACGCCGACTTGATCTGGTGCGAAACCGCCAAGCCGGACCTGGACGAAGCCCGTCGCTTTGCCGAAGCGATCAAGAAGGAGTACCCGGACCAACTGCTGTCGTACAACTGCTCGCCATCCTTCAACTGGAAGAAGAACCTGGACGATGCCACCATCGCCAAGTTCCAGCGCGAACTGTCGGCAATGGGCTACAAGCACCAGTTCATCACCCTGGCCGGCATCCACAACATGTGGCACGGCATGTTCAACCTGGCGCACGACTACGCCCGCAACGACATGACCGCCTACGTGAAACTGCAGGAGCAGGAATTCGCCGACGCCAGCAAGGGCTACACCTTCGTGGCGCACCAGCAGGAAGTGGGCACCGGTTATTTCGACGACATGACCACCGTGATCCAGGGTGGCGCTTCGTCGGTGACAGCACTGACCGGTTCGACCGAGGAAGAGCAGTTCCACTGATAGTGGGTTGCTGACAGAGGCCCGGGGCTTGAGAAAGCCCCGGGCTTTCTTTTGCCTGCCGCCCCACCACTGCCTCCCCCTGCAGGCGCCTGATGTCCTGACGACGAGGCAAATCCCGAGATCAGGACTATGCTTGAGGCAGCACAGCAAGCAAGGACTGCCACATGCCTCGTCCAAGCCAACGCCTGGATGCCCTCTATATTAAGAAGCACAGCCCGCACCCTGCTTGCTCGCTTGCGCCTCCTTGCCATTGCAGCCCGCCCCGTAGCCCCGTCTTTCGCCGAAACATTGACCCAGAGCGGTGCACGAGAACGATGCAACTGCTAGAACGAGAGTTTTTCTCATTTGCAAGTGACAAGATTGTGAATTGAACTAGGCAGGTGACAGATGAGGAGAGAAACAGCGGCGCAGCCAAATGATATTAATTATCATTATTAAATTGAAGACTCGTTACGCCAACCAAGAAACATAATTAACAAATCTGGTTGGAATGCCCGAAACTCAAGGCTTTCAGCCATTTACGAAAGATTTTTGTTCTTAATCCTACGAATAAATTTGCGCTGGAAATTTTACTTGCCGTGGGTTTACCCATAAAATCAGCGCGATTGATTCAGCTGCGACATTTGGTCACTGCGTCAGCGACACCGCGTCGCCGCTCTACTTATTTCAGACTGCAGAGCTGGGTCTCTGTATAAGGATTTCAAGCATGTCCGATTCGGCAGGACTCATCGCCCACAACTGGGGCTTTGCCATCTTCCTCCTGGGTGTCGTCGGCCTGTGTGCCTTCATGCTCGGCCTGTCCAGCCTGCTCGGCAGCAAGGCTTGGGGCCGCGCCAAGAACGAACCCTTCGAATCCGGCATGCTGCCCGTAGGCAGCGCCCGCCTGCGCCTGTCCGCCAAATTCTATCTGGTCGCGATGCTGTTCGTGATCTTCGATATCGAAGCCCTCTTTCTCTTTGCATGGTCTGTGTCCGTCCGCGAAAGCGGCTGGACCGGATTCGTCGAAGCTCTCGTTTTCATAGCAATTCTGTTGGCAGGTCTTGTCTACCTTTGGCGCGTCGGTGCTCTTGATTGGGCTCCCGAAGGTCGCCGCAAGCGGCAAGCGAAGCTGAAACAATGAGGCTTTGGCAATGCAATACAATCTCACCAGAATCGATCCGGATGCGCCCAACGAGCAGTACCCGGTAGGTGATCGGGAAACCGTCACCGACCAACTGCTGGAGGACCAGGTCCACAAGAACATCTACATGGGGAAACTCGAAGATGTGCTGCGTGGCGCGGTCAACTGGGGTCGCAAGAACTCCCTCTGGCCGTACAACTTCGGACTGTCCTGCTGCTACGTGGAAATGACCACGGCCTTCACGGCACCCCACGACATCGCCCGCTTCGGCGCCGAAGTCATCCGGGCGTCGCCGCGCCAGGCTGACTTCATGGTCGTCGCCGGTACCTGCTTCATCAAGATGGCGCCGATCATCCAGCGCCTCTACGAGCAGATGCTCGAACCCAAGTGGGTCATCTCCATGGGTTCGTGCGCCAACTCCGGTGGCATGTACGACATCTACTCGGTCGTTCAGGGGGTCGACAAGTTCCTCCCCGTGGACGTGTACGTGCCTGGCTGCCCGCCGCGCCCCGAAGCCTTCCTGCAAGGCTTGATGCTGCTGCAGGAATCGATCGGCCAGGAGCGACGCCCACTCTCCTGGGTTGTCGGCGATCAAGGCATTTACCGTGCCGAGATGCCCGCCCAGAAGGACCTGCGTCGCGAACAGCGTATCGCGGTAACCAACCTGCGCAGCCCCGACGAAGTCTGATCCAGCGACCTGCCGCCCGCTCCCCAGGAGCCGGCGGCCTGGCTTCATTCTCTACGTTGACTCAAAGCGACCGAGACCATGACAGCGGACACCGCTATTTATATTCCGCCTTACAAGGCTGACGACCAGGATGTGGTCGTCGAACTGCACAACCGTTTTGGCGCTGACGCCTTCGTCGCCCAAGAGACCCGCACCGGCATGCCGGTACTGTGGGTCAACCGTGCCCAGCTCAAAGATGTACTTTCTTTCCTGCGCAACGTCGCCAAACCGTACAGCATGCTGTACGACCTGCACGGCGTCGACGAGCGCCTGCGCACCCAGCGCCGCGGCCTGCCTGCCGCCGACTTCAGCGTGTTCTACCACCTGTTGTCGGTCGAGCGTAACAGCGACGTGATGATCAAGGTGTCGCTGAGCGAAGGCGACCTGAACCTGCCGTCCGTGACCAGCATCTGGCCGAACGCCAACTGGTACGAGCGTGAAGTCTGGGACATGTTCGGCATCGACTTCGCCGGTCACCCGCACCTGTCGCGCATCCTGATGCCGCCGACCTGGGAAGGTCACCCGCTGCGCAAGGACTTCCCAGCCCGCGCCACCGAGTTCGATCCCTACTCGCTGAACCTCGCCAAGCAACAGCTTGAAGAAGAGTCGGCGCGCTTCAACCCCGAGGCCTGGGGCATGAAACGCCAGGGCGCCAACGAGGACTACATGTTCCTCAACCTCGGCCCCAACCACCCTTCTGCCCACGGTGCCTTCCGTATCGTCCTGCAACTGGACGGCGAAGAAATCGTCGACTGCGTCCCCGACATCGGCTACCACCACCGAGGTGCCGAGAAGATGGCCGAACGTCAGTCCTGGCACAGCTTCATTCCCTACACCGACCGTATCGACTACCTCGGCGGGGTAATGAACAACCTGCCGTACGTACTCGCGGTCGAGAAGCTGGCCGGTATCCAGGTGCCGCAGAAAGTCGACGTGATTCGCATCATGCTCGCCGAATTCTTCCGGATCACCAGCCACCTGCTGTTCCTGGGTACCTACATCCAGGACGTCGGCGCCATGACCCCGGTGTTCTTCACCTTCACCGACCGCCAGCGTGCCTACACCGTGATCGAGGCGATCACCGGTTTCCGCCTGCACCCGGCCTGGTACCGCATCGGCGGCGTCGCCCACGACCTGCCGCGCGGCTGGGACAAGCTGGTCAAGGATTTCGTCGAATGGCTGCCCAAGCGCCTGGACGAATACACCAAGGCCGCCCTGCAGAACAGCATCCTCAAGGGCCGTACCATCGGCGTTGCCGCATACAACACCAAGGAAGCGCTGGAGTGGGGTACCACCGGTGCCGGCCTGCGCGCCACCGGTTGCGACTTCGACCTGCGCAAAGCCCGCCCCTACTCCGGCTACGAGAACTTCGAGTTCGAAGTACCGCTGGCCCACAACGGCGATGCCTACGATCGCTGCATGGTCCGTGTCGAGGAGATGCGCCAGAGTATCCGCATCATCGACCAGTGCCTGCGCAACATGCCGGAAGGCCCGTACAAGGCGGATCACCCGCTGACCACGCCGCCACCGAAAGAGCGCACCCTGCAGCACATCGAGACCCTCATCACCCACTTCCTGCAAGTCTCGTGGGGCCCGGTCATGCCGGCCAACGAGTCGTTCCAGATGATCGAGGCGACCAAGGGCATCAACAGTTACTACCTGACGAGCGATGGCGGCACCATGAGCTACCGCACCCGGATCCGCACGCCCAGCTATCCGCACCTGCAGCAGATCCCTTCGGTGATCAAAGGCAGCATGGTCGCGGACCTGATCGCGTACCTGGGCAGTATCGACTTCGTTATGGCTGACGTGGACCGCTAAGCATGAACAGCACGCTTATCCAAACCGACCGTTTCGCCCTGAGCGAAACCGAGCGCTCGGCCATCGAGCACGAGATGCACCACTACGAAGACCCGCGCGCGGCGTCCATCGAAGCCTTGAAAATCGTACAGAAGGAACGCGGCTGGGTGCCGGACGGCGCCATCTACGCAATCGGCGAAGTGCTGGGCATCCCTGCCAGCGACGTCGAGGGCGTGGCCACCTTCTACAGCCAGATCTTCCGCCAGCCGGTCGGTCGCCACATCATTCGCGTGTGCGACAGCATGGTCTGCTATATCGGCGGCCATGAATCGGTTGTCAGTCAGATCCAGAGCGAGCTGGGCATCGGCCTGGGCCAGACCACCGCCGATGGCCGCTTCACCCTGCTGCCGGTGTGCTGCCTGGGCAACTGCGACAAGGCCCCGGCGCTGATGATCGACGACGACACCTTTGGCGACGTGCAGCCTGCCGGCGTCTCCAAACTGCTGGAGGGTTACGTATGACCATCACTTCCTTCGGCCCGGCCAACCGCATCGCGCGCTCGGCTGAAACCCACCCGCTGACCTGGCGCCTGCGTGACGACGGCGAGCCAGTGTGGCTGACCGAGTACGAGTCCAAGAACGGCTATGCCGCGGCCCGCAAGGCCCTGGCCGACATGTCCGCCGACGACATCGTGCAAAGCGTCAAGGACTCCGGCCTCAAGGGCCGCGGCGGCGCAGGCTTCCCCACTGGCGTGAAGTGGGGCCTGATGCCCAAAGACGAATCCATGAACATCCGCTACCTGCTGTGCAACGCGGACGAAATGGAGCCCAACACCTGGAAAGACCGCATGCTGATGGAGCAACAGCCCCATCTGCTGGTCGAGGGCATGCTGATCAGCGCCCGCGCGCTGAAGGCCTACCGTGGCTACATCTTCCTGCGCGGCGAGTACACCACGGCAGCGAAGAACCTCAACCGTGCCATCGAGGAAGCCAAGGCCGCAGGCCTGCTGGGCAAGAACATCCTCGGTTCCGGTTTCGACTTCGAACTGTTCGTGCACACTGGTGCCGGGCGCTACATCTGCGGTGAAGAAACCGCACTGATCAACTCGCTCGAAGGCCGTCGCGCCAACCCGCGCTCCAAGCCGCCCTTCCCTGCCGCCGTCGGCGTGTGGGGCAAGCCGACCTGCGTGAACAACGTCGAAACCCTGTGCAACGTCCCGGCCATCGTCGCCAACGGCAACGACTGGTACAAGTCGCTGGCCCGCGAAGGCAGCGAAGACCACGGCACCAAACTGATGGGCTTCTCCGGCAAGGTGAAAAACCCGGGCCTGTGGGAACTGCCTTTCGGCGTGACCGCCCGCGAGCTGTTCGAAGACTACGCCGGCGGCATGCGCGACGGCTTCAAGCTCAAGTGCTGGCAGCCAGGTGGTGCCGGTACCGGTTTCCTGCTGCCGGAACACCTGGACGCACAGATGTACGCCGGTGGTATCGCCAAGGTCGGCACCCGTATGGGTACTGGCCTGGCGATGGCGGTCGACGACAGCATCAACATGGTCTCGCTGCTGCGCAACATGGAAGAGTTCTTCGCCCGCGAATCGTGCGGCTGGTGCACCCCATGCCGCGACGGCCTGCCATGGAGCGTGAAGATGCTGCGCGCCCTGGAGAAAGGCCAAGGCCGCGCCGAAGACATCGAGACCCTGCTGGGTCTGGTCAACTTCCTCGGCCCAGGCCGCACCTTCTGTGCTCACGCACCGGGTGCCGTGGAGCCGCTGGGCAGTGCCATCAAATACTTCCGGTCCGAGTTCGAGGCCGGTGTCGCGCCCGCGAGTGGTGCCGACACCCTGCGCCCGAATCTGGCCAAGCCGATTGTGGTCGGCGCATAACAAGATGAATCGCCGGGGGGGGGGGG
>NZ_JABWRO010000012.1:0-62151 GCF_014268985.1 Pseudomonas sp. RW10S2
TGTAGGAGCGGGCTTGCCCGCGAAAAGGCCCTGCGCAACACCCCAAAACCCCGATTGTTCGAAGTTGTAACAGCCCCATATCCGCCGATTGCCGCCTTGTTGAACACTCGTTTAGTATCTCGCCCAAGCCCACCCCAACCACAACAACTCGAGGCTTCCCATGACCAGCCTGTTGACCACCCTCGAAGCCGGTGTCGCCTGGATCACGCTCAACCGCCCCGACCAGCGCAATGCCCTGGACATCCCCACCCTCAAGCACCTGCACAGCCTGCTCGAAGACTTCAACGCCGACCCCGCCGTGCGCGTGGTGGTGCTGACCGGCAGCGGGCGCAGCTTCTGCGCCGGGGCTGACCTTGCCGAATGGGCCGAGGCCGAAGCCCGCGGCGCCCTGGAAAGCTACGGCTGGACCGAAACCGCCCATGCCCTGATGCAGCGCCTGCACACCCTCGACAAACCCACCGTCGCCGCGATCAACGGCACCGCTGTCGGCGCCGGCATGGACCTGACCCTGTGCTGCGACCTGCGCATCGCCGCCGCTTCGGCGCGCTTCAAGGCCGGCTACACCAGCATGGCCTACAGCCCCGATGCGGGCGCCAGTTGGCACCTGCCGCGGCTGATCGGCAGCGAGCAGGCCAAGCGCCTGCTGTTCCTCGACGAGTTGTGGGGCGCCGAACGGGCGCTCGCCGCAGGCCTGGTGGGCGAAGTCTGCGCCGACGACCAATTGCTGACCGTCACCGCCGAACTCGCCTCACGCCTGGCCCAGGGCCCGACCTTCGCCTTCGCCCAGACCAAGCGCCTGATCCGCGACGGTGCCCAGCGCACCCTGGCCGAGCAATTGGCGGCGGAGCTGGCCGCCGGGCTGCTGTGCGGGCGCAGCGAGGACGGTGCCGAGGCACTGCGCGCCTCCGTCGAGCGCAGGCCCGCGCGCTTCGTCGGTAAATGATCTCTCAGCACCTCCCCAGTACCTTCTTCAGGACCATGCCAGATGAATTTCCAACTGACCCAAGAACAAGAAATGTTGGTGGAAGCGGTACGCAGTTTCGTCGCCAAGGAGCTGCTGCCCCACGAGGAAGAGGTCGACCGCGCCGACGCGGTGTCGCCCGAGCTTGCCGCGCAGATCCGCGGCAAGGCCATCGCCGCAGGCTTCTATGCCTTCAACATGCCCGAGGAAGTCGGCGGTGGCGGGTTGGACTACCTGTCCCAGGCGCTGATCGAGCGTGAGTTGTCCAAGGTTTCCTGGGCTGTGCACGTGTTCGTCGCACGCCCTTCGAAGATTCTCATGGCCTGCAAGGATGAGCAGATCAACGACTACCTGCTGCCCAGCGTGCAGGGCGAGAAGATCGATTGCTTCGCCCTCACCGAACCTGGCGCCGGCTCCGATGCCAACGCCATCAAGACTCGCGCCGTGCGCCAGGGCGACGACTTCGTGATCAACGGCAGCAAGCACTTCATCAGCCATGCCGGGCATGCCGACTTCGCCATCGTCTTCGCCGTCACCGACACCTACGAGCACAACGGCCGCAAGCGCAATGCCGTGACCGCTTTCCTGGTCGATCGCGGCACCCCCGGCATGACCATCCGCCGTGGGCCCAAGTGCGTGAGCAACCGTGGCTATCACACCTACGAGCTGTTCTTCGACGACTGCAAGGTGCCCGCCAGCAAGGTGCTGGGCGAGGTCGGCAAGGGCTGGGAAGTGGCCAACGCCTGGCTGACCGCCGGGCGGGTGATGGTCGCCGCCAACTGCGTCGGCCAGGCCCAGCGGGCACTGGACCTGTCGCTGCAGTGGTCGGCGGATCGCAAGCAGTTCGGCCAACCGATCGGCAGCTATCAAGGCGTGTCGTTCAAGCTCGCCGACATGGCCACGCAGATCCGCGCTGCGGAGCTGCTGACCCTGCACACCGCCTGGAAGATGGACCAGGGCAGCATGACCGATGGCGAGGCCGGCATGGCCAAGCTGTTCGCCAGCGAAGTGTTGGGCAAGGTCGCCGACGAAGCGGTACAGATCTTCGGTGGCATGGGCCTGATGGACGAAGGGCCGGTGGAGCGGATCTGGCGCAACGCGCGAATCGAACGGATCTGGGAGGGGACATCGGAGATCCAGCGGCACATCATTTCCCGCGAACTGCTGCGCCCTCTGTTGCGCTGATCGGGCTGGAGAACACTCATGTCGCAGTCGATTCGTGACAACCTCAAGCGTCTGCTGGCGCCGCGGCACCTGGCCTTCGTCGGTGGCCGCAGCATGGCCCGCGCCCTCAAGCGCTGCGCCGAAGGCGGGTTCCAGGGCCCGATGTGGCTGGTCAACCCGCAGCACACCAGCATCGATGGCATCCCGTGCGTGGCCAGCGTCGCCGAGCTGCCGTGCGGCCCGGATGCCGTGTTCATCGCCACCAACCGCGAGCTGACCCTGGCCTGCGTCGACCAGCTCGCCGCGCTCGGTGCCGGCGGCGCGATCTGCTATGCCTCGGGCTTCGCCGAAAGTGGCGCCGAGGGCGAGGCCTTGCAGCAGCGCCTGCTGCAGGCGGCCGGTAGCATGGCCCTGCTGGGCCCCAACTGCTATGGCCTGCTCGACTACCTGCACAGCGCCGCGCTGTGGCCGGTCGCCCATGGTGGCAAGACGGTCGAGAAGGGCGTGGCGATCCTCACCCAGAGCGGCAACTTCGCCTACAACCTGTCGATGAGCGACCGTTCGCTGCCGGTGGCCTACATGGCCTCTGTCGGCAACCAGGCGCAGCTGGGCGTGGCCGAGTTGATGGATGTGCTGCTGGACGATCCGCGCGTCACCGCCATCGGCCTGCATCTGGAAGGGTTGAAGAACGTGCCCGGCTTTGCCCGCGCCGCGCACAAGGCGCTGGAGCGCGGTACGCCGATCATCGCGCTGAAGACCGGCGTGTCGCAGATCGGTGCCGAACTTGCGCTCAGCCACACCAGCTCGCTGTCTGGCTCCGACGCGCTGTACGACGCCTTGTTCAAGCGCCTGGGCGTGATTCGCGTGAGCGGCCCGGTAAGCTTCGTCGAAACCCTCAAGGCCGCCGCTTGCGGGCAGTTGCCCCAGGGCGACCGGCTGATTGCCCTGGCCTGCTCGGGCGGTGACGCCGGGCTGATCGCCGATTATGCCGAGCGCAACCATCTGAGCCTGCCCAAGCTCGAGCAGACCCAGGTCGATGAGCTGGCCCAGGTGCTGCCCAGCTACGCCAACCTGGTCAACCCGCTGGACTTCACCACGGCCATCTGGGGCGACGGCGAGGCGCTGCAGCGCATGCTCGACAGCGCCCTGCGCAGCGACGCCGATGCGGCGATGCTGGTGCTCGACTATCCGGCGGAGTTCACCGGCGAGCGCAAGGAGTGCGACCTGCTGCTGGCGCTGTACTGCCAGGCCCTGGCGCGTCACGGCAAGATCGGCTTTGTCACCTCGGCCTTCCCCGAGCTGCTGCCGGCCAGCGCCCGTGAGCGTCTGCATGCCCATGGCATCGCGGCGTTGCAGGGCGTGGAAGATGGCCTGGCGGCCTGGGGGCGGATCGTTGAGTACCAGGCCAATCGACAGCGCCTGCTGGCGTTGGGCGAGTCCGCGCTGGTGCCGTTGTGCCCGCAGGCACTGACTGGCAAGACTCGCTTGCTGGACGAGTGGCAGTCCAAGCAGGCCCTGCGCCCCTTTGGCTTGCCGGTCCCGGACGGTCGGCTGAGCACCCCCGGTTCGGCGCTGGCCGATTCGGCCACTGTCGGCTTTCCGTTGGTGCTCAAGGCGGTCAGCGCACAGTTGCCGCACAAGACCGAAGCTGGCGCGGTGGCGCTGAACCTGCGTGATGGCCGGGCGCTCGAGGCGGCGCTGCACCAGATGCGCGAGCGTATCCATGCCCACGCGCCACAGGTGCCGTTCGATCGAGTACTGCTCGAACCGATGGCCGAGCCAGCGTTGGCCGAGCTGATCGTCGGCATCAAGCGCGAGAACGGCTTTGCCCTGGCACTGGTCATCGGGGCGGGCGGGGTGCTGGTCGAATTGCTCAAGGACAGCACCAGCCTGCTGCTGCCCACCACCGATGGCGCCATCCGCGCGGCCTTGCTCGGGCTGCGCAGCGCCGGGTTGCTGCAGGGTTTCCGCGGGCGTCCGCCGGCCGACCTGGATGTTCTGGTGGCGGCGATCCGCGCGGTGGCCGACTACGCCTGCGAAAACGCCAGCCAGTTGCTGGAGCTGGACGTCAACCCATTGATGGTCGGTGCCAATGCCACCACGGCGGTCGATGCACTGATCCGCCTGGGCCAGGCCCGAGGAGATGAACATGCATGACAAACCCTTGACCGGCGGCCAGGCCCTGGTCCGATTGCTGGCCAACTATGGCGTCGACACCGTGTTCGGCATTCCCGGCGTGCACACCTTGGAGCTGTATCGCGGCCTGCCTGGCAGTGGTATCCGCCATGTGCTGACCCGCCACGAGCAGGGCGCAGGCTTCATGGCCGACGGCTATGCGCGCATCAGCGGCAAGCCAGGCGTGTGCTTCGTCATCACCGGCCCCGGTGTGACCAATGCCGCCACTGCCATCGGCCAGGCCCACGCCGACTCGATTCCGTTGCTGGTGATCTCCAGCGTCAACCACAGCGCCAGCCTGGGCAAAGGCTGGGGCTGCCTGCACGAGACTCAGGACCAACGCGCGATGACCGCGCCGATCACCGCCTTCTCGGCGCTGGCCCTGAGCCCGGAAGACCTGCCTGAGCTGATTGCCCGCGCCTGGGCGGTGTTCGACAGCGAGCGGCCGCGGCCGGTGCATATCTCGGTGCCGCTGGATGTGCTGTCGGCAGCGGTGGCGCGTGACTGGAGCGCCGAGGTGGTACGCCGCCCTGGCCGCAGCGTGCCGGATCGCACTGTGCTGGATCAGGCGGCGGCCAGGCTGGCCGCTGCCAGGCGCCCGATGATCATCGCGGGCGGTGGAGCACTGCAGGCGGGGGCCGAGCTGTCTGCACTGAGCGAGCGCCTGGCTGCACCGGTGTTCACCAGCGTGGCAGGCAAGGGGCTGCTGCCGCCTGAGGCGCCGCTCAGTGCCGGTGCGAGCCTGTGTGTGGAGCCGGGCTGGCAGATGATCGCCGAGGCGGACGTGGTGCTGGCGGTGGGGACCGAGATGGCCGACACCGATTTCTGGCGCGAGCGCCTGCCGATCAACGGCGAACTGATTCGTATCGATATCGACCCGCGCAAGTTCAACGATTTCTACCCGTGCGCGCTGGCATTGCAGGGTGATGCGCGCCTGACCCTGGCCGGGGTGCTGGAGCATCTGCCGGATATTCGCCGCGATGCCACGGCGGCTATCCATGCGGTTGCCGGTCTGCGCGAGGCGGTGAGGGCAGGGCATGGGCCGTTGCAGCGATTGCACCAGGGCATTCTCGATCGTGTGGCCCGGGCGTTGCCGGACAATGCCTTCATCAGTACCGACATGACGCAGTTGGCCTACACCGGCAACTACGCCTTCCCCAGCAAGACACCGCGCAGCTGGCTGCATCCCACGGGGTACGGAACCCTGGGCTATGGTCTACCGGCGGGGATCGGCGGCATGTTCGCCGGGGACGAGCGTCCAGGCCTGGTGCTGGTGGGGGACGGCGGGTTTCTGTACACCGCGCAGGAGCTGGCCACGGCGGTCGAGGAACTGGACCGGCCGCTGGTGGTATTGCTGTGGAACAACGATGCGCTCGGGCAGATCCGCGACGATATGCTGGGCCTGGATATCGAACCCATCGGCGTGCTGCCGCGCAACCCCGACTTCATCGGCCTGGGCCGTGCCTTCGGCTGCGCCGTGGCGCAGCCCGGCAGCCTCGATGAGCTGGAGCAGGACCTCAGGAACGGATTCGCGCGCAACGGCGTCACCCTGATCGAACTCAGGCACGCCAGCGCCCATTGATGGAGGCTTTTCATGCGTTTTTCCAAGCTGACCCAGCGCATCGCCGGTGACGGCGCTGCGGCCTGGGAGATCCACTACCGCGCCCTCGAGCTGCAGGCTCAGGGCCGCGACATCCTGCTGCTGTCGGTGGGCGACCCGGACTTCGACACCCCGGCGCCGATCGTCCAGGCCGCCATCGACAGCCTGCAGGACGGCCACACCCATTACTCCGATGTGCGCGGCAAGCATGCCCTGCGCCAGGCCATCGCCCGGCGCCACCAGCAGCGCAGCGGCCAGGCCGTCGATGCCGATCAGGTGACGGTGCTGGCCGGTGCCCAGTGCGCGTTGTTCTGCGTGGCCCAGTGCGTGCTTGATCCGGGTGACGAGGTGATCGTCGCCGAGCCGATGTACGTCACCTACGAGGCCGTGTTCGGCGCCTGTGGCGCCACGGTGGTGCCGGTGCCGGTCAAGCCCGAGCATGGTTTTCGCGTGCAGGCCGAGGATGTTGCCGCGCGCATCACCCCGCGTACCCGTGCGCTGGCCCTGAACAGCCCGCACAACCCCTCCGGCGCCAGCCTGCCGCGCAGCACCTGGGAGGCGCTGGCCGAACTGTGCGTGGCCCATGACCTGTGGCTGATCAGCGACGAGGTGTACAGCGAGTTGTTGTACGAAGGCGAGCACATCAGCCCTGGCAGCCTGCCGGGCATGGCCGACAGGACGGCGACGCTGAACAGTCTGTCCAAGTCGCACGCCATGACGGGCTGGCGAATCGGCTGGGTGGTCGGCTCGCCAGCGTTGGCCTGCCATCTGGAGAACCTGGCGCTGTGCATGCTGTATGGCTCACCGGACTTCATCCAGGATGCCGCAGTGGTGGCGCTGGAGCAGCGCCTGCCGGAGCTTGAGGCGATGCGCGAGGCCTATCGGCAGCGGCGCGACCTGGTCTGCGCATGCCTGGCCGATTGCCCGGGGGTGAAGGCGCTCAAGCCCGATGGCGGGATGTTCGTGATGGTCGATATCCGCCAGACCGGCCTCAGCGCCCAGGCGTTTTCCAGCCTGCTGCTGGAGGAGCATGGCGTGTCGGTACTGGCGGGGGAGGCGTTCGGGCCGAGTGCGGCGGGGCATATCCGCCTGGGGCTGGTGCTGGGGGCCGAGGCCCTTACCGAGGCTTGCCGGCGGATTGCCCGGTGTGCGGCGCAGGTGCTGGAGGGCAGGGTGGTCACGGGGTGAGGCGCAGGGCCCTTTCGCGGGCAAGCCCGCTCCCACAGGTACACCGCCAGTTTCGAGAGCGGCGCTTTACCTGTGGGAGCGGGCTTGCCCGCGAAAGGGCCGGCCCTGCCTATCAACCTTCCACAGCCCCCTCAACCGGACGATCAAACGCAACGAACAACTGGTCCGCCGTGATCGCCCCCAGGTCCAGGCGCATGTTCGCCTCGAGCATCGCAAACAGCCGGGTGAACACCTCGAACACCTTGCAGTGATCCTCCATCCCCGAAAACGGGTTGTCGATCTTCTCGGCGATCAGCGAGCTCTCCTGCACCGCGTCGTACACCTCGCGCAGGGTGATCTCGCTGGCCGGGCGGGCGAGGGTGAGGCCGCCCTGGGCACCGCGCCAGGACTTGAGAATGTTGGCCTTGACCATCTGCGAAGCCAGGCTGCGCACCCGTGTCGGGTGCACCTTGACCCACTTGGCGATGGTCTCGGTGCGCAGTTTCTGCGGCGCGTTGGCGGCCACGAACGAGAGGATGTACGAGGCGGTGATCAGACGGGTCGATTGGCTCATCGGTAAAAACCCCTGGTGAATCGCAAAGTCGGTGTCCCTGTGAAAATCCATCTTGGCAGGGGTATGCCAATGAGTCTAATGTATTTGTCACGATGACAATTACAAATATTCGGTCATCGATGCCTGCGATCCTTCTTTCCAGCGGTTCAACAGGGGCAATGCCATGAGCGATAAGAACAACAAGATCACTCAAGCGATGCCCGACGGCGGCCTGCCACGTCGGGAGTTCCTCAAGTACAGCGCGGCGGCGGCGACCTTCGCCGGTGCCTTCTCCCTGGGCCTGCCCATGCCGGGCTGGGCCGAGCAGGCCACGCCCAAGGCTGGCGGCACCCTGCGCATGGGGCTGGCCGGGGGCAGCACCACCGACTCGCGTGACCCCGGCACCTGGGCCGACACCTTCACCTTCGTCGGCTTCTCGGCGGTCTACAACACCCTCAGCGAAATCAGCGTCGACGGCACCGCCATCCCGGAGCTGGCCGAACGCTGGGAGTCCACCCCCGATGCCAAGGTCTGGACCTTCTTCCTGCGCCAGGGCGTGACCTTCCACGACGGCAAGAGCCTCGATGCTGGCGATGTGGTCGCTTCGATCCAGCACCACCTGGGCGAGAAATCCACCTCGGCGGCGAAGACCGTCCTCGGTGATGTTGCCGTGGTGCGTGCCCAGGACGCCGCCACCGTGGTGTTCGAACTGCACTCGGGCAACGCCGATTTCCCCTATGTGGTCGCCGACTATCACCTGGTGATCATGCCCGCCAAGGACGGCGCCGCCGACTGGCAGGCCGGCACTGGCACGGGCGGCTATCGCCTCAAGCACTTCGAGCCGGGCGTGCGCATGGACCTGGTACGCAGCCCCGATTACTGGAAGCCGGGCCGGGCGCACTTTGCCAGCGCCGAGCTGCTGTCCATCGCCGATGGCGCGGCGCGGGTCAATGCCCTGGTCACAGGCCAGGTGGACGTGATCAACAAGGTCGACCTCAAGACCGTGGCGCTGCTCAAGCGCAACCCGCAACTGGTGATCGAGGAAACCAAGGGCGCCCAGCACTACACCTTCCCCATGCTCTGCGACGCCGCGCAGTTCCAGGACAACAACGTGCGCCTGGCGCTCAAGCACGCCATCGACCGCCAGGCCTTGCTGACCTCGGTGCTGTACGGCTACGGCCAGATCGGCAACGACCACCCGATCCAGCCCGGCAGCCGCTTCATCAACACGGCCCTGGAGCAGCGCGTATACGACGCCGACAAGGCGCGCTTCTACCTCAAGCAGGCCGGCATGGACAGCCTCAAGGTACGCCTGCAGGCCTCCGATGCCGCCTACACCGGCGCGGTCGACGCCTCGGTGCTGTTCAAGGAGCAGGCGCGCAAGGCCGGTATCGACATCGACGTGGTACGCGAGCCGGCCGACGGCTTTTTCACCAATGTGTGGATGAAGCAGCCGTTCACCACTTCGTTCTGGTACTCGAGCCTGACCGCCGACCGCATGTTCAGCATCGGCTATGCCAAGGGCGCGGCATGGAACGAGACGCACTGGGACAACCCGCGCTTCAACCAGTTGCTCAATGCCGCCCGTGGCGAGATGAACGCGGCGCTGCGCCAGGAGATGTACAACGAAATGCAGGCGCTGTGCCGCGACGATGGCGGCGCCATCGTGCCGCTGTTCGCAAGCTCCGTTGCGGCGCGCTCCAGGCGGGTGATGCACGGCGGCGTCACCGCACCTTACGGTGAGATGGACGGCCTGCGCCTGATCGAGCGCTGGTGGCAGGCCTGAACCCCATTTCGTTGCGAGGACCGTACAGTGAATAGTCTCTGCAAACTGCTCGCCCAGCGCCTGGCCCTGGGCCTGCTGTCGCTGCTGGCGGTGTCGGTGATCATCTTCCTGGCGGTGGGCATGCTTCCGGGCGACGTGGCCCAGGCCATGCTCGGCCAGGCCGCAACGCCGGAAACCGTGGCTGCGCTGCGCCTGCAGCTGGGCCTGGACCAGCCAGCGCTGACGCGCTTCTTCCACTGGGGCTGGCAACTGCTGCAAGGCGACCTCGGTGTGTCGCTGGCCAACCAGCGGCCAATCGCCGAGCTGATCGGCGCTCGCCTGGGCAACACCTTCAGCCTGGCGCTGCTGGCGGCGCTGGTGTCGGTGCCGCTGGCGCTGCTGCTGGGCATGCTGGCCGCTCTGTATCGCAACAGTTGGTTCGACCGGCTGCTCAACACCAGCGCCCTGAGCGCGGTGTCGTTCCCGGAGTTCTTCGTCGCCTACATCCTGATCCTGGTGTTCGCGGTGAAGCTGGCCTGGCTGCCAAGCATCTCCAACCTCTCCCCGGATGCCTCCCTCGGCGAGGTTCTGGAGCGCTCGCTGCTGCCGGTGCTGACCCTGAGCCTGGTGGTGGTGGCGCAAATGATGCGCATGACTCGCGCCTCGCTGATCAACCTGCTCGCCAGCCCCTATATCGAGATGGCCCGGCTCAAGGGCATCGGCCAGGCGCGGATCATCTTCCGCCACGCCTTGCCCAACGCCCTGGCGCCGATCGTCAACGTGGTAGCGCTGAACCTGGCGTACCTGGTGGTGGGCGTGGTGGTGGTCGAGGTGGTGTTCGTCTACCCAGGCCTGGGCCAGTTGCTGGTCGACTCGGTGGCCAAGCGCGACATCCCGGTGGTGCAGGCCTGCAGCCTGATCTTCGCCGCCACCTACATCCTGCTCAACACCAGTGCCGACGTGCTGTCGATCGCCAGCAACCCGCGCCTGATGCATCCGAAGGGGTAGCCCATGAGCCTGTACACGCAATTGCGCCGTGCGCCGCTGAGTGCCAAGTTCGGCCTGCTGGTGATCCTGCTGTATGTACTGGTTGCGCTGTTCGCGCCGCTGGTGGCGCCGTTCGGCGAGACCGAAGTGGTCGGCGAGGGCTTCGCGCCCTGGGGCGGGCAGTTCCTGCTCGGCACCGACAACCTGGGCCGCGACATGTTCAGCCGCCTGGTCTATGGCGCGCGCAATACCCTCGCCATCGCTTTCCTGACCACCGTGCTGGCCTTCGCCCTGGGCGGGTTCTGCGGGCTGGTGGCGGCGATCCGCGGTGGCTGGATCGACCAGGGCATGTCGCGGGTCGTGGACATCCTCATGGCCATCCCGCAACTGATCTTCGCCCTGTTGATCCTCAGCGTGGTCGGCACCACCACCACCTCGCTGGTGCTGGTGATCGCGCTGCTCGATGCCACCCGGGTGTTCCGCCTGTCGCGGGCGGTGGCAATGAGCGTGGTGGTGCAGGACTTCGTCGAGGCCGCGCGGCTGCGCGGGGAGGGGCTGTGGTGGCTGGTCACCCGCGAGGTGCTGCCCAATGCCGCCGCGCCCTTGATCGCCGAGTTCGGCCTGCGCTTCTGCTTTGTCTTCCTGTTCATCAGTGCACTGTCGTTCCTCGGCCTGGGCATCCAGCCGCCCACCGCCGATTGGGGCAGCATGGTGCGCGACAACGCCGTGCTGATCACCTTCGGCGATGTCAGCCCGCTGCTGCCGGCGCTGGCGGTGGCGTTGATCACCGTGAGCGTGAATTTCGTCGTCGACTGGGTGCTGCACAAGTCCAGCGGCCTGAAGGAGTGCTGAGCATGAAACCGCTACTGGAAATCCGCGACTTGCACATCGAAGGTCACTCCGACGACGCCTGGCATCCGTTGGTCAAGGGCATCGACCTGACCCTGCAGCGTGGCGAGGTGCTGGGTTTGATCGGCGAATCGGGGGCCGGCAAGTCGACCCTTGGCCTGGCCGCGATGGGTTACGTGCGCGACGGCTGCCGCATCGCCCGTGGCTCGGTGTGCTTCGACGGCCAGGAACTGGTCGGGGCCGCACCTGAGGTGTTGCGCAAGCTGCGCGGCTTGCGGGTCGCCTACGTGGCGCAGAGCGCCGCAGCGTCGTTCAACCCGGCGCATCGCCTGATCGACCAGCATGTGGAAACCGCCGTGGTCAATGGCGGTATCGACCGCGCCACCGCCGAGGCCGAGGCGGTCGAGCTGTACCGCGTGCTGCGCCTGCCGGATCCGGAAAATATCGGCCGGCGTTACCCGCACCAGGTCTCTGGCGGCCAACTGCAGCGCGTGATGACCGCCATGGCCATGGCCTGCCACCCGGACCTGATCGTGTTCGACGAGCCGACCACCGCGCTTGACGTGACCACCCAGATCGAAGTGATCGCCGCCATTCGCGATGCGGTCAAGCGCTTCGGCAGCGCAGCGTTGTACATCAGCCACGACCTGGCCCTGGTGGCGCAGATCGCCGACCGCATCATGGTGCTGCGCCACGGCAGCCTGGTCGAAGAAGCCGCCACCCGCACCATGCTCGGTGCCCCGAGTCAGGACTATACCCGCTCGCTGTGGGCGGTACGCAGCTTCCATACCGAACCCAAGCCCAGCCAGGCGCAGGCCCGGCCACTGCTCGAGGTGCGCAACGCCTCGGCCAGCTACGGTGCCCAGCCGGTGCTGCATGATGTCTCGCTCAAGCTGCAACGCGGCCAGACGCTGGCGGTGATCGGCGAGTCCGGCAGCGGCAAGAGCACCACTGCGCGGCTGATTACCGGGCTCTTGCAACCGAGCAGCGGCCAGGTGCTGTACGACGGTGAAGCCTTGCCGACCGACTACCGCCGGCGCAGCAAGGAACAGTTGCGGCGCATCCAGATGATCTACCAGATCCCCGACACCGCGCTCAATCCACGCCAGCGCATCGTCGACATCATTGGCCGGCCGCTGGCGTTCTACCTGGGGCTCAAGGGCAGGGCGCTGCGCGAGCGGGTCGCCGAGCTGCTGGAGATGATCGAGCTGGACCCGGCCAGGTTCATGGAGCGTCAGCCACGCGAACTGTCCGGCGGGCAGAAGCAGCGGGTGTGCATCGCCCGCGCGCTGGCCGCCGAGCCGCAACTGATCATCTGCGACGAGGTGACCTCGGCCCTCGATCAGTTGGTGGCCGAAGGTGTGCTCAAGCTGCTCGACCGCATCCAGCGCCAGTTGGGCGTGGCCTACCTGTTCATCACCCACGATGTGGCCACGGTGCGCGCCATCGCCGACGAGGTGATGGTGATGCAGCGGGGCAGGGTGGTGGATCAGGGGCGGCGCGAGTCGATCTTTACCCCGCCTTATCAGGATTACACCGGGCTGCTGTTCTCTTGCGAACCGCAGATGGACCCGGACTGGCTCGACCGCCTGTTGGCCGGTCGCGCTGCTGCCACCACCAAGCCCACTGCCGAAGGACAGCTTTCATGAACGTACTGATCGTCCACGCCCATCCCGAACCGCATTCGTTCACCGCCGCGCTGCGCGACCAGGCGGTGGAGACTTTCAAGGCCCAGGGGCATCAGGTGCAGGTCAGCGACCTGTACGCCATGGGCTGGAACCCGGTGGCCAGCGCCGATGACTTCGCCAAGCGCGAGAATCCCGAGTACCTGGTCTATGCGCTGGAGCAGCGCCTGGGGGTCAAGAGCGGCTCCATCGCCGCGGATATCCAGCAGGAGCTGGACAAGCTGCTGTGGGCCGATCTGCTGGTGCTGAACTTCCCGATCTTCTGGTTCTCCGCCCCGGCCATGCTCAAGGGCTGGATCGACCGGGTGCTGGTGTCGGGGGTGTGCTACGGCGGCAAGCGCTTCTACGACCAGGGTGGCCTGGCGGGCAAGAAGGCGCTGGTGACCGTGACCCTGGGCGGGCGTGAGCACATGTTCGGCGAAGGGGCGATCCACGGACCGCTGGAGGACATGCTGCGGCCGATCCTGCGCGGCACCCTGGCCTATGTCGGTTTTGATGTACTGGCGCCGTTCGTGGCCTGGCACGTGCCCTACATCAGCGACGAGGCGCGGGGTGAGTTCCTGGTGCAGTATCGCCAGCGGTTGGAACAGCTCTCGGATGACCAGCCGCTGGTGTTCCCGCGTCTGGAGCAGTTCGACGAGGCGCTGTATCCGTTGCGATGATGGGGCAAATGGCGCTGCCCGCCTGCGCATAGGGCGGCCTGGGCTCAGCCGTGCGGCACCGCGCTCTTGCCCGCGCTCCCGGCGTACTGCTCCTTCAGGTGCCCCTGGTCATCCAGCAACCAGGCATCCATGATCTCGCGCACCACGGGCCCGGCCACCCGGCCGCCAGCCTCGCCGTTCTCGATCATCACCGCCACCACGATGGAGGGATGCTCGGCGGGGGCGAAACCCACGAACAGGGCGTTGTCGCGGTGCCGCTCCAGGGTCTTGTCGCGGTTGTAGCGCTCGCCCTGGCGGATCGCCACGACCTGCGCGGTGCCGCTCTTGCCGGCAATCCGGTACTGCGCGCCAGCGGCGGCCGCACGGGCGATGCCGCGCGGATCATGCATGACCATCTGCATGCCCTGGCTGACCTGGTCCCAGGCGCGTTTGTCATGCAGCACGATGTCGGGCATCGGTTTCGGGTCGACCGGGTGCTCGCCACCCACGGTCATGGCCAGGTGCGGACGGTGCCACACCCCCTTGCTGGCCAGCAGGCTGGTGGCCTGCGCCAGTTGCAGCGGGGTGACCTGCATGTAGCCCTGGCCGATGCCAAGGATCAGGGTTTCGCCGGGGAACCAGGCCTGGCGGCGGGTGGCGCGTTTCCATTGTGCGGACGGCATCAGGCCGGGCGCTTCCTCGAACATGTCCAGCGAGACCTTCTGGCCCAGGCCGAATTCGGCCATGTAGTCGTGCAGGCGATCGATGCCCAGCTTGTGCGCCAGGTCGTAGAAGTAGGTGTCGTTGGAACGCATGATGGCGGTGTACATGTCCACCCAGCCATCGCCGCTGCGGTTCCAGTTGCGGTACTTGTGGTCGTAGTTGGGCAGCTCGTAGTAACCGGGGTCGAACACGCGGCTACCCGGGTTGATCACGCCGCTGTCCAGGCCGGCGATGGCCACTTCCGGCTTGACCGTCGAACCGGGCGCGTACAACCCGCGCAGCACGCGGTTGAACAGCGGGCGGTCGATCGAGTCGCGCAGCGCGGCGTATTGCTTGAAGCTGATGCCCTTGACGAACAGGTTGGGGTCGAAGCTGGGGTTGCTGACCATCGCCAGCACGTCGCCCGTGGCCGGGTCCAGCGCCACCACCGCACCACGGCGATCGCCCAGGGCCTTTTCGGCGGCCTGCTGCAGTTTGGCGTCCAGGCTCAGGACGATATCCTTGCCCGGCACCGGATCGTGATGGCGCAGCACGCGCATGACCCGCCCCTGGGCATTGGTCTCGACTTCCTCGTAGCCCACATGGCCGTGCAGCTCGTTCTCGTAGAAGCGCTCGACGCCGGTCTTGCCGATCGACTGGGTGCCGCGGTACTCGGTGCTGTCGAGGGTCTTGGCTTCCTTTTCGTTGATCCGCCCGACGTAGCCGACCGAATGGGCGAAATGCTCGGCCAGCGGGTATTCGCGGATGAACTGCGGCTCGACGTCCAGGCCGGGCAGACGGAACTGATTGACCGCGATCAGCGCGATCTGCTCTTCGCTCAGGCCGAACATCAGGGTGACCGGTTCGAAGGGCTTGCGGCCGCGGCGCAGGTCTTTGTCGAACTGGGCGCGGTCGTCGTCGGAGAGGTTCAGGACCTTGGCCAGGGCGTCGAGCACGGCGGGGGTCTGGCCGTTGGTGCGCTCGCGGGTCATGGTGAGGTTGAAGCTGGGCTTGTTGTCGGCCAGCACCACGCCGTTACGGTCGTAGATCAACCCGCGCTCGGGGGCGATGGGCAGCACGTGCACGCGGTTGTTTTCCGAGACCGCCGATTGCTGGTCGTGCTGCAGCACCTGCAAGACATATAGTCTGCCGATCAGCACGGCAACCAGGCCCAGGGTCAGCGCGGCGCAGACCAGCAGCCGGCGGTTGACCAGGTGCTTTTCCTTTTCGTGGTCCTTGAGGGGAATCGGCTGTGGCATGGGGGCTCGGTGACGTGATGACGAGTGAAGGCGAGGGCTGGCCCGCCGTGGGCCGTCTGCGGCCCCAAGGGCCGGGGATGCTACGCAAGCTCGGCGGTCGGCTCAAGGTCGGTCACGGCCAGCCAATAGCGTGACGTGCCGCCCACCCCGGTAACAGCGCGCTGGCGTGGAAGATGAAAATTCCTTCATCTGACCGCTGGCGCCCGGTCGCCGGCTGCGCACCACTGTCGATGTCAATTTCCGCCACCTATCGTCATGAACTGGCACAATCCCTTGTTTGCCTTATCCGGAGACTTCCATGCTGCGCATATTCGAGCGTTGGCTTGACCCTTTCCCACCCGACGAAGCCCCACCACCGCCCATGGGCCTGGCGCGGTTCATGTGGGCCTGCACGCGCGGTGCCCGCGGCTATATCGTGGCGCTGGCGCTGCTCAGCGCTGCAGTGTCGATCTACGAGGCCTGGCTGTTCGCCTTTCTCGGCCAGGTCGTGGACCTGCTCGCGACCTGGAAAGTGGGCGACGCGGTGACCGCAGAGGAGGCGAGGGTGCTGTGGGGCGCGGGTGCCTTGCTGCTGGTCAGTATCGGCCTGGTGGCGGGGCGCACGCTGGTGCAGCATCAGGTGCTGGCGATCAACCTGCCACTGCGCCTGCGTTGGGATTTCCATCGCCTGATGCTGCGCCAGAGCTTGTCGTTCTTCTCCGACGAGTTCTCAGGCCGGGTCACTACCAAGGTGATGCAGACGGCGCTGGCGGTGCGTGAGGTGCTGTTCACCCTGATCGAGATCCTGCCGGGTATCGGCGTGTACTTCGTGGCGATCATTGCCCTGGCTGGCGGCTTCGCGCTCAAGCTCATGCTGCCGTTCATTGCCTGGGTGGCGCTGTTCGGCCTGACCATGGTGTATTTCGTCCCGCGCCTGGGGCAGGTCGGCCAGGAACAGGCCCATGCCCGCTCGTCGATGACTGGGCGGGTTTCGGATGCCTACACCAACATCACCACGGTGAAACTGTTTTCCCACTCCCGGCGCGAGGCGCACTTCGCCCGTGCGGCGATGGAGGATTTCAAGCAGACCGGCTTTCGCCAGATGCGCCTGGTCAGCCAGTTCGAGATCGCCAACCAGGCGCTGGTGGTCGGCCTGATCATGGGCGCGGGCGGTTACGCCCTGTGGCTGTGGCACCAGGGCGAAGTGGGCGCTGGCGCGGTGGCGGCGATCACCGCCATGGCATTGCGCGTCAATGGCATGTCGCACTGGATCATGTGGCAGATGACTTCGCTGTTCGAGAACATCGGCACCGTGCAGGACGGGATGGTGACCCTGACCACCGGCCCCAAGGTCCAGGATGTGCCGAACGCGGGGGAGCTGGTGACCCACGGCGGGGCGGTGAGCTTCGATAATGTGCGTTTCAACTATAACGGCGAGCGCCAGGTGCTCGATGGCCTGAGCCTTGAGATCCGCCCCGGCGAGAAGATCGGCCTGGTCGGCCGCTCCGGTGCGGGCAAGTCGACGCTGATCAACTTGCTGCTGCGTTTCTATGACGTGGACAGTGGCGAGATCCGCATCGATGGGCAGAACATTGCCCAGGTCACCCAGGATAGCCTGCGCAGCGCCATTGGCATGGTCACCCAGGACACCTCGCTGTTGCACCGTTCGATTCGCGACAACATCGCCTACGGCCGCCCAGAGGCGAGCGAGGCGCAGATCCGCCGTGCTGCCGCCAGTGCCCAGGCCGATGGCTTCATCAGCCAGTTGAGCGACCGCCAAGGGAACACCGGCTACGACACCTTGGTCGGCGAGCGTGGCATCAAGCTGTCCGGTGGCCAGCGCCAACGCATCGCGATCGCCCGGGTGATGCTCAAGAATGCCCCGATCCTGTTGCTCGACGAAGCCACCAGTGCGCTGGACTCGGAGGTCGAGGTTGCCATCCAGGAAAGCCTCGATGACATGATGCAGGGCAAGACGGTGATCGCCATCGCTCACCGGTTGTCCACCATCGCGGCGATGGACAGGCTCATCGTGATGGATGAAGGGCGCATCATCGAACAGGGCACCCACGCTGAACTACTGGCCAGAAACGGCACCTATGCGCGGTTGTGGCAGCATCAGAGCGGTGGGTTCCTGGGAGAGGATCAGGGCGTGGTGGAGTCCACCGAATAGTTGTCCTGCGACCGTTCGTCGCCAGGATTGCCTAGTCTGCATCCACAACGGCTGCTGGCGGGTACAGGAAGGTAGCAGTCATCGACTGCCCAACCGCGTACCCATCAGGAGTCCATCCCATGAAAATCCCGTTTGCCTCGATCCTGCTCGTATCGAGCTTCATGCTCGCGCAACAGGCTGCCCATGCTGCGGTGCCCGATGCCGTCAAGGTGCCCGCAGGCCACACGGTCATGCTCGAAACCGTCGGCGTCGGTGAAATCACCTACGAGTGCCGGGACAAGGCCAATGCGCCGGGCGAGACCGAGTGGTTCTTCGTCGGTCCCAAGGCGACCCTCAGCGACCGCAGTGGCAAGGCTGTCGGCGACTACTTTGGCCCGCCCGCCACCTGGCAGGCCAAGGACGGCTCGAAAGTCACCGGCACCCAGCTTGCCGTAGCCCCTGCAGGCAAAGGCGATCTGCCGTATCAACTGGTCAAGGCGAATCCGGCCGAGGGTAAGGGGGCAATGCACGGGGTCAGCTACATCCAGCGCCTCGCCACTCAAGGCGGGGTGGCCCCGGCAATGGCCTGTACAGCGCAGAACAAGGGGGCGCAGCAGATCGTCAAGTACCAGGCCGACTACATCTTCTGGTCTGCCAAATGACGCGTGGTTGAACTGACGCTTGGCAATGGATCATCTACGCTGCTCTACAAGCCCCGGCCGCAAGGCCGGGTGTCAGCGCCGACACAGGACCGTGCCGAGAGTGAATTCATCCGTTACGCCTTTCGATTTCCAGGGTTGCCTTGCCGCTTGCGCGCGGGGTGACCGCAGCGCCTTGCAGGCGCTCTACGACCATGAAGGTTCGCGTTTGCTCGGGGTGGTGCGGCGCATCGTGCGCGATGACGCCATGGCCGAGGATATCGTTCACGACGCGTTCATTCGTATCTGGACACGGGCGACCAGCTTCGATGCGACGCGAGGTTCGGCTCGGGGCTGGATCTACAGCATCAACCGCCACCTGGCCTTGAACGCCGTACGCGACAGCAGACAGGAGACGGCGTTGGACGACGCGGACATCGTGACCTTGGTTGGGGAATTCGACGAGGGCGCCATCTGGTCAGGCTCTGCGAAGATCTATCGCTGCCTTGAGCAACTGCAGCCTGCACCGCAGCGGTGTGTCCTGCATGCCTATGTGGACGGCTGCAGCCACGCGGAAATCGCCAGCCTGATGGGGGCGCCGCTGGGTACGGTCAAGGCGTGGATCAAGCGAAGCCTCGAGGCGCTGCGGGAGTGCATGACATGACGCCGGGTTCAACCGATGACCCTTCGCAACTGCTCGACGTGCTGGCGGGGGAGTATGTGTTGGGGACGCTGTCTGCCGAACAGCGCGCTGCGGTGCTTGCGCGACTGGACCGCGAGCCGGACTTGCGGGCGGCTGTCGACCGTTGGGAGGCGCGCCTGCTCGAGTTGACTACGCTGGCTGAGCCGCAACGACCCAGCACGCGTCTGTGGCGACGGATCGACCGCAGTATTTCGGAGCAGGCGCGGCAGGTGCATCCGACAAGCCGATGGTGGAAGCGCCTGGGCCTGTGGCAAGGCGTGAGCGCCGCCGGCCTGGCGGCCACTGTGTTGCTGAGTCTGGCGCTGCTGATCACCCGGCCTGCGACGACCCACTACCTGGTCGTGCTGGTAGCGCCGACCGACCAGGTGCCCGGCTGGGTGGTGCAGGCCAGCGATGCGCGGACCATCGCGTTGATCCCGCTGGGTCGGGATCAGGTGCCAGAAGGGATGACCCTGCAGTTCTGGACCAAGGGCGAGCAATGGCAGGCGCCAGTCTCCCTGGGCCTGGTCAAGCCTGGCGAACAGTATCGCGTGCCGCTGCGCGACCTGCCGCCTCTGGAGCCCAATCAGCTGTTCGAGCTGACGCTGGAAAAGGCTGGCGGATCGCCCACGGGCCGACCGACCGGCCCGGTGAAGTTCATCGGGCGTTCGGTGAAGGTCATTTGAAATTTTGTGGCGGGCATCTGCTGGGAGGTACTAGTCACATTTAGTTACTACGAAATGGCATCAAATTGCCTTTTTGGCCCGATTCATGGGGGCTGAGCAGGTGGTTTGCCACCCAGCGGTCACAAAGTTGTAATACAGCTGCTGCAAAGTGTTCCGGCCATCACACGGAGCGCTTTTCCATGATACGCCTGATGAAGTCTGCTGCACTCGCCGTTGCGGTTTCGCTTAGCGCCACTTCGGCCTTCGCCGCAGAAAACGTCCGCCTGACCGGTTCCGGTGCCAGCTTCCCCGCACCGATCTACCTGACCTGGTTCAAGGATTTCAGCAAGAAGACCGAAGGGGTCACCGTCGATTACCAGTCCAAGGGCAGTGGCGCCGGTGTCCAGGACTTCCTGAACAAGACCGTCGATTTCGCCGCCAGCGACTCGGCCATGAAAGACGAAGAAATTGCCAAGGTCGGCGAGGGCGTTCAGTTGCTGCCGATGACTGCGGGCGAGATCGTCCTGGCCTACAACCTGCCGGGCAACCCCAAGGGCCTGAAGCTGCCGCGTGACGTCTACTCCGACATCTTCCTGGGCAAGATCACCCAGTGGAACGACCCGAAAATCGCTGCTGCCAACCCTGAGCTGAAACTGCCGGCTACCCCGATCACCGTGGTCGTGCGTGCAGACTCCAGCGGTACCACCGCCGTCTTCACCAAGCACCTGTCGGCCATCAACCCGGCCTTCAAGGAAGCGCTGGGCGAGGGCAACACCGTCAACTGGCCAGCGACCGACAAGTTCATCAAGTCGCCGAAGAACGATGGCGTGACCGCCACCGTGCGCCAGACCCCGGGTGCGATCGGTTACATCGAGTACGGCTTCGCCAAGCTGGCCAAGGTCGACTTCGCTGCCCTGCAGAACAAGGCCGGCCAGTATGTCGTACCGAACGCCGAAAGCGGTGCCGAAGCACTGGCTGCAGTGAAGATGCCGGAAAACCTGGTGGCCTGGCTGCCTGACCCGGACGGTGCCAAGTCCTACCCGATCACCTCCTACACCTGGATGATCTTCCGCAAGGACAACGGCAACCCCGCCAAGGCCAAGGCCATGCGCGACATGATCGAGTACAGCCTGACCGAAGGTCAGAAGATCGCCGACTCGATGGGCTACATCCCGCTGCCGCAGTCGGTTGTCGACCAGGTGCGCAAAGCGGCTCAGAACATCCAGTAAGACTGCCAGGTTGCGCCCGGCCTGCCTTGCAGGCATGCCGGGTGCCTCTGCCCCTGTCCCGGAAATAATCCATGAACACACCTTTTGCCATTCCGGATAACCCCGACTCTGCATGCCAGCCGCCGTCAACCAGGGATTTCCTGGTCGACCGTACGTTCCGTGCACTTGCACGTATCGGCGTGGTGCTGGTGCTGGCGCTGGTCTTTGCGCTGATCTACGAAGTAGGACGCAAGGCGCTGCCGGGTATGGAAAAGCACGGATTCGATGTGCTCTTCGGCAGCGTGTGGGACGTTAACCAAGGCAAATACGGCATTCTGCCGGCGATCTGGGGCACGCTCTACAGCGCCCTGATTGCATTGCTGATCGCCGGTTTCTTCGGTATCAGCATGGCGATTTTCCTCACCCAGGATTTCCTGCCCGCAAAACTCGCTGCGGTGTTTCGCACCATCGTCGAGCTGCTCGCCGCCATCCCCAGCGTCGTCTATGGCCTGTGGGGCATTTATGTGGTGATCCCGGCGATCCGTCCGCTGACCGCATGGTTGAACAGCGAGCTGGGCTGGATTCCGTTCTTCGGTTCCTCCTTGAGTGGGCCTGGGCTGCTGCCAGCGGCACTGGTGCTCGCCATCATGATTCTGCCCACCGTGGCCGCGGTGTCCCAGGACGCGCTGACCAGCGTGCCGATGAAGACCAAGCAGGCAGCCTACGGCATGGGCACCACCCACTGGGAAGCCATCCTCAAGGTTATGGTGCCGTCCGCCGCCACCGGCATCTTCGGCTCCCTGGTGCTTGGCCTTGGCCGTGCCCTGGGCGAGACCATGGCGCTGGCCATGCTGGTGGGTAACGCCAACACCATCACGCTTTCCCTGTTCGCCCCGGCCAACACGCTGGCGGCCTTGCTGGCCCTGAACTTCCCTGAAGCCGGGCCGAACGAGGTCGAGGTGCTGATGTACGCGGCGCTGGTACTGATGTTCATCACCCTGCTGGTGAACGTCGTTGGATCGCTGATCATGCTCTACGCCCAGCGGGGTAATAAATAATGACCGACCTCACGACCCCTGCAACTGCCTTGCCCAGCCTGCAGCGCCGGTTCGAAGGCCGCGCCCTGCGCAGCCTGACCCTGACCACGATGGTGTGGTGCGTGGCCCTGCTGGCCAGTGTGCCGCTGATTTCCGTGCTCTACATGCTGATCACCCGCGGCGGTGCACGCCTGAGCCTTGAGGTGTTCACCGAGCTGCCACCCACCGGCTTCGAGATGGGCGGTGGTTTCGGCAACGCGATGGCCGGTACCTTCGTCATGGTCGGCATTGCCGCTGCCATCGCGGTGCCGGTCGGCATCCTGGCGGCGATCTTCCTGGCCGAACTCGGTCCGGACAGCAAGCTTGCCAACGCATCGCGCTTTGCCGCCAAGATGCTCACCGGCCTGCCGTCGATCCTGGCTGGCGTGTTCGCCTATGCCCTGGTGGTCATGACCACCGGCACATACTCCGCACCGGCCGGTGGCGTGGCGCTGGCGGTTCTGATGCTGCCGATCGTCGTGCTGACCGCCGAAGAGGCGATGAAGATGGTGCCCAAGATCATGAAGGACGCCGCCTACGGCATGGGCTGTACCCGCGCCCAGGTGATCTGGAAGATCGTCTTGCCGACCGGCATGCCGGCCATCCTCACCGGTGTCATGCTCGCCGTGGCCCGCGCCGCTGGCGAAACCGCGCCGCTGCTGTTCACCGCGTTGTTCAGCAACTACTGGATCTACCACGACGGCAGCCTGGCGGTGATGAACCCCACGGCCTCGCTGGCGGTACTGATCTACAACTTCTCCGGCATGCCTTTCGACAACCAGCTGGAGCTCGCCTGGGCGGCCTCGCTGGTACTGGTGATGATCGTGCTGGTCGTGAATATTCTCAGCCGTATTTTCGGCAAGCCTAAGTATTGAGAACGGGAGCATCTAACTTGAACGTATCGACTGCGCAAAGAGCCGCTCCGTTGGTCAACCAGGCACCAGTGGTCATGGACTGCAAGCTGGACAAGATTTTCTACGGCAACTTCATGGCGGTCCGCGACAGCCATGTACCGATCGAAAAGAACAAGATCACCGGTTTCATCGGCCCGTCCGGCTGCGGCAAGAGTACCGTGCTGCGTAGCCTCAACCGCATGAACGACCTGGTGAAGGGCTTCCGCTTCGAAGGCCACGTGCACTTCCTCGGCCAGGATGTCTATGGCAAGGGTGTGGACCCTGTGGTCGTGCGCCGTTACATCGGCATGGTGTTCCAGCAACCGAACCCGTTCTCGATGAGCATCTTCGACAACGTCGCGTTCGGCCTGCGCCTGAACCGCTACAAGGGCGACCTCGGCGACCGCGTCAAGCACGCCTTGCAAGGTGCAGCCCTGTGGGATGAGGTGAAGGACAAGCTCAAGGTCAGTGGCCTGTCGCTGTCCGGCGGCCAGCAGCAGCGCCTGTGCATCGCCCGTGCCATTGCCACCGAGCCGGAAGTCCTGCTGCTCGATGAACCCTGCTCGGCACTCGACCCGATCGCAACCCGGCGCGTTGAAGAGCTGATGGTGGAACTGAAGAAGGACTACACCATCGCCCTGGTGACCCACAACATGCAGCAGGCGATCCGTGTTGCCGACACCACGGCATTCTTCTCGGTCGATATTTCCCAGGGCACGCGCACGGGCTACCTGGTCGAGATGGGCCCGACCACCCAGATCTTCCAGAACCCGCGCGAACAGCTGACCAGTGACTACATCAGCGGCAAGTTCAGCTGATGTAGTCACTCGACCGAAGCGGTTGGATGTCGCAGGCCAGGATGGCCGCTGCGACAGTCCGACCGCTTTTACTTTTTAGTGTTTCCAGAGATTACTTATGCGTGCGACGCGTCGTCTTGACCTGTCAGCGGTAGAACGCGCACTGCGGGATGTGCAGCGGCGTTTCACCGAGCTCAGCAAGCACTTTACCGAACCGCGTGATCCGTTCACCGATGAGGTGCTGCAAAATGTGCTTGAAGGCTATGCCCTGATTGACGACTATGTCGCGCGGGGTATCGACCTGTTCGACCTTCAGCAGCTGAACCTGATGCTGGAGATCAACGCCACGGTGCTGTGTGGCAGCGATCCTGAACGTCGAGTGGAGTTCGCCCAGCACCTGATCGCCACCGAAGAGCACTTCTTCAACAACGTCGAAGGCGGCATCAAGGATCTGTACAACTGGTATTGCTCGTATGGCAGCGATTCGGTGTGGAAACGCGCAGCAGGCGTGTATGTTCGCATCCTGAGCAAGCCGCAGCTGTTCATTGAAGGCAACAATCGCACGGGGTCGCTCATCGTCAGTTATCTGCTGATGCGCGCAGGGCTACCGCCGTTCGTGCTGACGCTGGACAACGCCGAGGGCTATTTCAACCCGTCCTCGGTTATACGCAACTCTGCCAAGCATGGTGTAAAGGCCTTGTACGAATTGCCCAAGATCAAGAAGAAGTATGCGGCGTTCCTGGAGGCGCAGGCGCCCGATCCCGAGACGTTTTTCCTGAGCGACGCGTCGGCACGCACCTGTCAGGAGGGCCGTTGATGGGCAGGTATCCGAAGCTCAAGCAATGGCAGGTCGGCAGTCGCCAGGCCTGGCACGGCGTCACGCGGGCGTTCAGGCAGCCGCGGGTGCGTATTTCCTTTGATATCGATGACACGCTCGCCTGCCTGCCGCACCATAGCCCGGCCGAGCACAGCAAACTGCCGGAGTTCGTTCATCGCTGGCTGGGTGAGCCGCTGCGCATCGGCACCCGCGCGCTGATCCGCGATCTGCGCCGCCAGGGCTACAGCATCTGGATCTACACATCGTCCGGGCGCACGCCGTCGTACATCAGGCGTTGGCTGCTGCTCTACGGCATCCGTGTCGATGGTGTGGTCAACAGCGACCGGCACCAGCAGGTCCTGTCGGCGAACGGCCTTGCCAAGGCACCTTCGAAGTTCCCGCCGGCGTTCGATATCGACCTGCATGTCGATGACTCCGAAGGCGTGCGGATCGAAGGTGACGACCATGGCTTCCGTGTGGTCGTCGTCTGTCCGAAGGATGGGAACTGGACACAGAAAGTCATGGACGCAGCGGTCGAGGTCCAGGCACGACTGGCCTGGCAGCAAACCGCCCAGGCTTGAAGCGAGCAGGCTCCGGGCGGGGCCAGCGTTTCGCGTTACGAAACAGTCAATTCAGCTGCGCGGCGTATTTGCGCAGGTGTCGCTTGGTTAGAGTTTTCGGCGTGACGCCACGAACTCCCTGGAACGACCCATGACCGACGTATCCCAGCAGAACCAGCCCCTTGCATGTGCTGGACACCCATCTGGCACGCCACGAGTTCCTGGCCGGGGATATCTACACCATTGCCGACATGGCCGTGTGGCCCTGGTATCCCGGCAGCCTGCTGGGCGTGTACGGTGCGGGCGAGTTCCTCGAAATCGAGCAGTACACCCATCTGCTGCGTTGGTACCACGCCATCGCCGCGCGTCCTGCGGTGGCGCGGGGCAGGGTGGTCAACCGCACATCCGCGGCCCCGGGCGAGTTCTTGCGCGAACGGCATGATGCGGCTGATTTCCAGTCATTGACCTGAGCCTGCAGGCGGGGCGGTGCGGCGTTTCTCATAGCGCACATCGCGCTCATCGACCGCTGCGCGCGAAACCCAACCGGCACGCTGGTAGAAGCCGTTCGCACGGATCGCCTGATCGCCATCGGTGGTCAGGTGAATCACTTCATGACGCTGGAACAGCACGCGTTCGGCCTGCTCCAGCAGCAATCGACCGATGCCCTTGCCTTCATGCTGCGGGCGCACGAACAGGGCGAACAGCTCACCTTCGTCCAGATCGATCATGGCAAAGCCGACCGCCTCCTGCCGGTATTCGGCGATCCAGGCGCAGGGCGCCTCGCGAATGGCTTCGGTGAGGGTGGTCGCGGTAATGCCCAGATCGTGCATCTGCTCGCGCGAAAGGTGGTTCTGCTTCACGCTGGTCCGAATGTCGAACAGCAATTCGATATCCTCGGGCAGAGCCAGGCGCAGGGTCGGGGTCATGAGGGAACGTCCTTGTCGATGCGTGCGAGCCTGGCAGCATAGCGCAGTGCGTCCGACAATCCTCCCTACCTGCTCACCCCAACGGGTGATTCCCTGGCGCACAGGCCCATGGCACCATCCGATCAGCGGAATTCCAGGGGGCACAGACGTGCAAATCGATCAGCTTTCATCAGTCCAGTGGTTCGAGGCGATGGCGAAAGTCACCGCCGCCATCGGCGCCCAGGGTTTCGCCACGGCGCTGTTCGACGCGCTGGCCTTGGTCGGCCCGGTCAAGGCCAGCACGGTGTACCTGTATCCCCGCGAGGGGCTGCCGTCGGCCTGGTCGGAATGCGATGGGCCTGGCCCCTGGCGGCCGGAAGGCAACGTTCGACGCTACCTGTCGGGCTTCTACCTGCTGGACCCGTTCTATGAAGTCTGCATCGAAAGCGTTCACTCAGGCTGCTATGCGCTGGGTGACGTGGCGCCCGATCACTTCAAGCTCAGTGAGTATTACCTGGCGTTCTACCGCCATTCCCACCTCGAGGACGAGATCAACTACATCCTGCAACTGGATGAAGGCCTGAGCCTGGCAGTGTCGTTGGCGTTCACCGATGAACTCGACGACGCAGCGAAGTCACGCTTCAAGGCCATCAGCCCCTGGGTGCTGGCGGTGCTGGCCAAGCATTTCGACGGCTACCAGGGCCGCGGCGGACGCGTGGACAAGGTCTGGGAGCAGCGCGTGCATGCCGCCCTGAGCAATTTCGGATCGTCCTTGCTGACCGAGCGCGAGTGCCGGATCGCCCAGCTCATCCTGCGCGGGCACTCGACCCGCTCCCTGGCCGAGCGTCTGAAGGTGTCGGAGGACACCATCAAGTCCCATCGCAAACACGTCTACGCCAAGCTCGACATCGGCACCCAGTCCGAGCTGTTCTCCCTGTTCATCGATGCCCTGGCCAATGCCCATGGAGTGTTGGAGCGCGACCCGCTGGAAAGCTACATGGGCAAGACGCGCTGATATGAAAACGCCGACGCATCATCGTCGGCGTTTTTAGGCCGGTGTTGTCAGTCTGCCATCTGCAAGTCAGGCAGTTTCACCCGAAACGCGCGCGTCAGGCCGATCAGGAACACCACGCCCAGGCCCATCCAGCACAGGCCGATGGTGAACGACAGGCTCGACAGGCTGGTCCACAGCCACAGGGTGCTGAGGAACCCCAGGCCCGGAATCAGGCCATAGCGCAGGCAGTTTGCCGTGCCGCGCAGCTTCTGGTCGGCCAGGTAGTGCTTGACCACCGCCAGGTTGACTGCCGAGAAGGCAAACAGGGCGCCGAAGCTGATCATGTTGGCGACGGTATCCAGGCTGATGAACAGCGCACTCAACGACACCATCCCGACCACGATGATCGCGAAGGCGGGCACACGCTTTTTCGTCACCAGTTGACCGAAGGCACGGGGCAGGGCGCCGTCGCGGCCCATGGCGAACAGGACCCGCGACACACTGGCCTGAGAAGCCATGGCCGACGCGAAGCAGCCTGCCACGTAGGTGGCGGTAAAGGCGCTGGCCAAGAGATGGCCACCAGCGCTGTTCATCACCTCCACCGGTGCCGAGTCAGGGTTGGCGAAGCTGCTCCAGTCCGGGTGGACCAATTGCGCGAAATAGGACACCACGAGAAACAACAGGCCGCCGATCAACGACACCGCCATGATCGCCCGCGGAATCCGCCGGGTGGGGTCGGCAGTCTCCTCGGCCATGGTCGAGACGGCATCGAAGCCTACGAACGACAGGCACAGCACCGCCGCGCCCGCCATGATGGCCGAAATGCTGAAACCCTCGTGGTAGAAGGGTGCGGTCAGCGAGATCGGTTGTGTCTGAGCGGACAGGCTGTTGATCGACAACGCCACGAACACCACGATGAATACCAGTTGTGCGACCACCAGGATGCCGTTGACCCGGGTCACCGACTCGATGCCGATCAGGTTGAGGAAGGTCACTGCGCTGATCGACCCGAGCACCCATACCCAGGCATGCACAGTCGGGAAGTATTCCGACATGTAGATGCCGATGAGCAGGTAGCTGAGCAGCGGAAGGAAAATGTAGTCGAGCAACAGTGTCCAGCCGGCCATGAACCCGGCGTGGGCGCCGAACGCTTTGCGTGTATAGGTGTAGACCGAGCCGGAGTAGGGGTGTGCCTGGACCATGCGCCCATAGCTGTAGGCGGTGAACAGCATGGCGCCGAGGGTCAGCAGGTAGGCGGTCGGCAAGTGGCCCTTGGTGGTCTGGGCTACCAGCCCGTAGGCGGAGAAGACTGCCAACGGCACCATGTAGGCGAGGCCGAAGAGTATCAGCGCGGTCATGCCCATGGAGGTGCGAAAGCGCGTGCTGGACGGTGAGTGAGGCGTGGAATGCGCTGCGGTTGTCGTTGTTGTATGCATTGCTGACTCCTGATGTGGGGATGCAGGACGCCGCGGTAGGCGATCATGCTCGCTACCGGTGAAGGAGAGGTGGTGGGCTGGATGCGGGGGCGTGGCCCCTCGCTCAAGCGCTGCGCAGGCGTAGGCGGGAGCGGATTCGGCGCAAGGGACTGAAACGTGCGTTCATGGCGTTGTTCTCTTTATTGATTGGGCACGAAGGGGGGCCGCGTTTCTGGGCCTTGGCGCATGCTCCCATAGCCGATTCGCCTCCGAAATCACCCGTTGGGGTGAGCCGGTTACGAGGCTGGGGACCTCACCCCAACGGGTGATTTCGCACGGTTGCTGGCTGCTGCAAGCTTCAGGGGCGTCTCCATACCAACAAGGAAAACCGCCCATGAACGCGCCTTTCGCACCCCAACGCCAGACCCGTGACTACCAGGCCGCCGATGCTGCACACCATATCCATGCCTTCCTCGACCAGAAGGCGCTCAACGCCGAAGGCCCGCGGGTAATCGTCGGCGGTGAGCGGCTGCATCTGTGGGACAGCGAAGGCAAGCGCTACCTGGACGGCATGTCGGGCCTGTGGTGCACCCAGCTCGGCTACGGGCGCAAGGACCTGACGGCCGCCGCTGCGGCGCAGATGGACCAGCTCGCCTACTACAACATGTTCTTCCACACCACCCACCCGGCCGTGATCGAGTTGTCCGAGCTGCTGTTCAGCCTGCTGCCGGGGCACTACAGCCACGCGATCTACACCAACTCCGGCTCCGAGGCCAACGAGGTGCTGATCCGTACCGTACGCCGTTACTGGCAGGTGCTTGGCCAGCCGAACAAGAAGGTCATGATCGGCCGCTGGAACGGCTACCACGGCTCGACCCTGGCGGCCACGGCGCTGGGCGGTATGAAGTTCATGCACGAGATGGGCGGGCTGATTCCGGATGTGGCGCACATCGATGAACCCTACTGGTATGCCGCCGGTGGCGAGCTGAGTCCGGCGGAGTTCGGTCGGCGCTGCGCCTTGCAGCTGGAAGAAAAAATCCTCGAGCTCGGTGCCGAGAACGTCGCCGGTTTCATCGCCGAGCCATTCCAGGGCGCCGGCGGCATGATCTTCCCGCCGGAAAGCTACTGGCCGGAAATCCAGCGCATCTGCCGCCAATACGACGTGCTGCTGTGTGCCGACGAGGTGATTGGCGGGTTCGGGCGTACCGGCGAATGGTTCGCCCACGAGTACTTCGGTTTCGAGCCCGACACCCTGTCGATCGCCAAGGGCCTGACCTCGGGCTACGTGCCGATGGGCGGGCTGGTGCTGAGCAAGCGTATCGCCGAAGCACTGGTGGAGCGCGGCGGCGTATTCGCTCACGGCCTGACCTATTCCGGGCACCCGGTGGCCGCTGCGGTGGCGATTGCCAACCTCAAGGCGCTGCGCGACGAAGGCATCGTGCGTCAGGTGAAAGACGATACCGGGCCCTACCTGCAGCGCATCCTGCGCGAGGTGTTCGCCAACCATCCCTTGATCGGCCAGGTGCAGGGCGCCGGGCTGGTGGCTGCCCTGCAGTTCGCCGAGGACAAGGCCAGCCGCAAGCGCTACGCCAACGAGAACGAGCTGGCCTGGCAGTGCCGGACTTTCGGCTTCGAAGAGGGCGTGATCATTCGTTCGACCTTGGGACGGATGATCATGGCACCCGCGCTGGTGGCCAACCACAGTGAGCTGGACGAACTGGTGGAGAAGACCCGCAAAGCGGTCGATCGCACCGCGCAGGCGCTGGGCAAGCTCTGAAGCGGCTGCGCTACCTTTTCCAATCAACGGTTCCTGGAGCACAACGTGCACGATTCAACCTACTGGCAGCAGCAAGCCGCCAAGCTGACTTTTCGCGATCAAGCCATGATCGGCGGCCGTTTCGTGGCCGCCGCAGGTGGCGCGACGTTCGATGCGATCAACCCTGCCACCAATCAACTGCTGGCGCGGGTCGCCGCCTGTACCTCTGAGGACGTCGACCGTTCCGTGGCCAGTGCGCGGCAGGCGTTCGAGCAAGGCCCGTGGGCACGCATGGCGCCGACCGAGCGCAAGCGCGTGATGCTGCGTCTGGCCGAGCTGATGCTGGCCCACCGCGAGGAGCTGGCGCTGCTCGAATCGCTGAACATGGGCAAGCCGGTGCTCGATGCCTACAACATCGATGTGCCGGGCGCCGCCCAGGTCTTCGCCTGGTATGGCGAGTCGCTCGACAAACTCTACGACCAGGTTGCGCCCACTGCGGCCAATGCCGTGGCCACCATCACCCGGGAACCGATCGGTGTGGTCGCAGCCGTGGTGCCGTGGAACTTTCCGCTGGACATGGCGGCCTGGAAGCTGGCCCCGGCGTTAGCGGCCGGCAACAGCGTCGTGCTCAAGCCTGCCGAACAGTCGCCGCTTTCGGCGCTGCGCCTGGCCGAGCTTGCGCTGGAGGCCGGCATTCCCGAAGGGGTGCTGAACGTCGTGCCGGGGCTGGGCGAGATCGCCGGCAAGGCACTGGGCCTGCACCCTGAGGTCGACTGCCTGGTATTCACCGGCTCCACCCAGGTGGGCAAGTACTTCATGCAGTACTCGGCGCAGTCGAACCTGAAACAGGTGTGGTTGGAGTGCGGTGGGAAAAGCCCGAACCTGGTGTTCGATGACTGCAAGGACCTGGACCTGGCCGCAGAGAAAGCCGCATTCGGCATCTTCTTCAACCAGGGTGAGGTCTGCTCGGCCAACTCACGACTTTACGTGCAGCGCTCGATCCATGACGCGTTCATCGAGCGCCTGATCGCCAAGGCGCGCGACTGGCTCCCCGGTAATCCGCTGGATCCGGCCAGCCGCGCCGGCGCCATCGTCGATGCGCAGCAGACTTCGCAGATCATGGCCGCGATCGGCCGCGCACAGGAGGAGGGCGCGCTTCTGGTGGCCGGTGGGCGTCAGCTCAGCTTCAACGGCTCCAGTAACTTCATCGAGCCGACGATTTTCACCCATGTCGACCCGCAGTCGTCGCTTTCGCGTGAAGAGGTCTTCGGCCCGGTACTCGCAGTGACGGCCTTCGACACTGAAGAGGAAGCTATCCGCCTGGCCAACGACAGCGTCTATGGGTTGGCCGCCTCGGTGTGGAGTGACGACCTGAACCGCGTGCACCGGGTTGCCAGGCAGCTCAGGGTCGGCAGCGTTTCGGTCAATACCGTCGATGCGCTCGATGTGGTCGCCCCGTTCGGCGGCTACAAGCAGTCGGGCTTTGGGCGCGACCTGTCATTGCATGCGTTCGACAAGTACACCCAGTTGAAGACCACCTGGATCCAGCTGCGCTGACCCCTGGGCGCCGTGCTCAATGCCGTGGCGGCCTGGCACAGTTCAGCGCCGCCACGGCGACTGCCAACGCCGCCCCGGCATAAGCCCAGATCGCTGGCACCTGCGGCAGCAGCACACCGGCCAGCATCGGCCCGAGCCCGGCGCCGATGTCGCGCCACACGGCATTGCTGGCCAGCGCCTGAATGCGCGCGTGCGGATTGCGCAGCGCGACGAGGGTCATCACAAGAGGTAGTTGCAAGGCGCGCAGCACCAACACGAAGAAGGCGCCGATGAACAGCCAATGGCTGGCGAACACCAGCAGCGCCAGTGAGGTGGCCAGCGACAGCACCACCAACATGCGCAGTGCGCCGAAGCGATCTGCCAGGCGTCCGCCGAAGGGGCTGAAGAGCATCTCGCTCAAATAGCGCACCGCCATCAGCACACCGGCCACCAGTACCCCCGACTCGCCCATGTGGACTTGCGCATACAGCGAAAGGCCGAAAATGAACAGACCGTCCAGCGTCACCCCTTCGATGAAAGACCAGGTGGCGATGCTGTCCGGCAGGCGCAGGCGCCGACCGCTGCGCACGGGAATGTCATGGCCTCTGGAAGGCAAGGCGCGGGCCCGCCACAGGCCGCACAGGGCGCTGATGCACAGCACGAAGAACACCGTACGCGGGCCATAGGCCTGGGCCATCAGCGCCCCCAGCGGCAAGGCCAGCATGGGGCCGATGGCCAGGGTCGCCCGCGAACGCCCGGCGCGGCGGGCTGCACCCTGTGCCTCGGCCGTGGCGAGGGTCTGGGTACTCAAGTTGAAGGTGGCGAAGCACAACCCCCAGACCAGGCGCAGTACCAGCAGTGCGGCGAATCCGGAAAGGGTGGCGTTGCCCAGCGCACACACCGCTGCAGCGAAAGCCGCCAGGCTGCACGCTGCGCGATCGCCATGGCGTGCATAGAACCGCACCACCCAGCCATAGCCGATGATCCGCACCAGGCGATTGGCCGCCAGCAATACCCCGGCCTCGACCAGCGTCACACCGAAGTCCGCTGCGTACATGGGCAGCAGCAGGTAGAGCAGCACGTCACTGGGCAGGCACAGGCCGAGCACCTGGGCGGCGTTGCGCGAATCTCGGTCGGCGCGCAGGGTTTGCGCCGGTACGGCAGCGGACGACATGACAGCCTCGTGGCAGGGGCGGGGTGCGCAGCATAACCTGCTGGTGCATGTCGGTAACACTCGCGTCATGTCGGCGGGGAAGGCTGGCCGCCGTCAGGGCACCGCTCCTGACACCGCATTAAGCAAACGTGCGGAGAAATCGTGAATAAAATTGCAGGTTATCGTGGGAAAAATGTGTTTTTCTCATGTGGCTGTTACTCCTGACGATCCTCCCATCGAATTTCCCCCAGGGTAGGCAGCCTACTTCGCTGGCGGTCTGCTGGAGGATTGCAGCCCCCTTGAGCTGATCAGCACCATCAGCACCATCAGCACGATGGACACATTCCAGAAGATGTTCCAGAGCTCCATTCCAGTTTCTTGGGATCTCAGACAGAGCCTCGCGTCTTTCAGGCACTGGAAGTATTTAGTCGCCATGCACCTGATCTCGGTATCCGAGAGTTTCGCGTCAAGTTCACATTTCTAATTGTAACGGCTCGCGCGTAAAAACACGCAAACTTGCAATCAGCGCATTTTCTCGATCGCATGTTTTCTGTATGAAGCTTCCTGCCAGGTCAGACGGAAGAGCAAAAAGCTGTAGGTAGATTCTGATGTGCCATGAACAACCTTTCCGTGTATAGAAATACCTGTTCTCATAACGCCGTGGTCGGCTTACAGATAACCCGGTTTAGTCTAAACATTTGTTGTCGTGCTCCAGGCTGTGAAGTGGAAGACCAACACAGCAGCCGGCCAGAAAACTGAATTGCTCAGTCAGTCCAGATAAACCATTAGGCGGAGTCGAATACTCAAGTAAATACCTTGAGCCTCGATTGTTTTTTTGCGGTAATTTTTCCAAGGATACGCGGGTCCACTCGCGGAAAAAGGACTAACAGTGACTATTGAACTTCCTCCAATTAACGTAACTGCCACTGCGCCGGGGTACGCTCCTCCTAAGGGCGGAGTTTTTCCTGGGCCAAATCCGGGCTACGTTCAGCTTGAGCAGGCACGTCAGCGAAACGAAAGTTATGGCGCGGGCTTGTGGCGGGAAATGATGATAAAGGTTTGCAATGAGCAAAAAACTTACATGCTAGATGGTGTTATTGGGGCAACAGGGATTATTAATGCGTTCAAAGTCGACTGTCTGACATTGCAGTGGGCCGATACGTTCAAGGCTCACAATCCATCACAGAGCGCGGCTCAAGCTCTTAATTATGTGTGGCATAATACCCAGCCGCCGAGAACCATACCCGAAACTCATATGCCACAAGAGTTCTCTGGCGGTGTGCTAACCCCTGTCGCTGCCCTTGGTCACTTTTTGTATGGTGGCGGGTCGCAAGCGAGTACAAGCATTAACTCTCTTGGGTTGAACCTAAATGCTACGCCTATTCCTGCTTTGGATCAGGCCCTTATAAGCTCGTCCGTGGGTAGTAGTCGTATTGTTTTGGATAAAGTGCCTTACAATACGGCGAATGATTCATGGCTCACTGGGCTTTGGCTTGGTAATATCACGTTAAAAATTGAAGGTAGTGTCACAAAATATGCAGATGGGCGTATCAGTTTCGATGGCGAGGCGAGAGCTTATAATGATATTTATGATGCCAATCCAGGTAGTTGGCGCAGCGCGTTTGGGGAAAGCGCCACTCAAGTTCTCTCGGAAATTCAAAGGCATCTTGAGGCAGAAAACTACGCTATCGAGATTAAGGGGGCTTATCCCATCTCGCTGCAAAAATAACTAGCTGTGTGCGCCCAAGTTAAGGGCGCTTTTTAAGGGGTTGAGCAACATGTTTGCATTTTTTAAAAGCGGCTTTCCTCTGTTTGTGATTTTATTGGCTGACTTGGTTTTGTGGTTGGCTCTACAAGGAGATATCGATTTGGGAGGGGAGAATTCTGGTCCTTACAAATATTTTGTTATGTATGTCCTGTATTTTACCTTTTTTGTAGTAGTGCTCTCTGTCGTGTCGGTCGCAGTTAAAAGTCTGTCTGAAAGTAGGGTTGTGCAAAAGCTGGCATATTGTCTTTTGGACATTCCCTGCGCGCTCTTTTGCTTGGTTGCTGGCCTTTTGAGCTTGGCGGTGGCATTGAATGGCACGAAACTTTCAGCTATTCCAGCAATTCTTTACATGATTGCTATGATTGTTTTACTTATCCCTAGGCTTCTAATTGGGCGTACTTCTTGATTCAATATTCTGGCTCTTTTCCAGAGAAGGTTGTAGGAGCCACGTCGGCGATGAGGGTCTCAGTCGCCGCATCAACGACATGAGCACCTGCGAGTTTCAAGAGTGAATTTTTTATTTTCCTAATGCCTTGCTAAGTTAGCGCGACTTCACTGCCACAATCGGTTGAGCTGCAGGAGCGACTCACAGCCCAATTTTCTGCTAGCAAGGTGTTGACCATGCACGGCGAGAGGTGGCTGACATTTCGTTGCGCCGTTCATCCGTTGCGCCGGAATAAAAACGAATCCTTCAGGGTGTATCGAACTCGCTTGTGTAGGCCTCCACAAAAGCGAGAACCCCATGAAAACGAATCTATTGGCCACAACGCTGCTAGCTGCCTGCTTTACGATGCTCGGTGGCTGTTTCGAGCGTGATAACGACCATCCGGCCAAGGACGCCGATCCAAGCAAGCCGTCGCTGCAGATGCAGCAGCCCGATACACCCACGACCAACCCGTCCCCCGAGACCAAACCGCAAAATCAATGAGCGAGGTAGCGGGCATGGTGGCGATGACGAAAGGCTGGGCGGCAACCGCCAAGGCGAGCGATGGACTTGAACATCGCTACCGTGCCCTGCTCGAGGGCCGTGACCCGACGGCCGAGGCTTGGCTGGGCGAGCAACTGGGCCATGTCCGCACGCTGGCGGACGACTTGCCGGATGATCCTGGGCAACTGCCGGATTGGGCCGCTGCCCATGCGCAGCGGGTCGCCGGGGAGCACGCGGCCTATCTTGAACAACGCCGTCAGGGTGCTCCACGCCGTTACTTCGACAACCGGGCGCAGGCCTTGTGGTTCTTGCAGCAGGTCGCGCCAACCAAGGCGGTCGATGGCGCATGGCTGCACGGCACCCTCTGGCACTGGCGCGACCCTCGGTTTCACGGGCTGATCCGCACCTTCCTCGAAGAGCTGGGTGACGGCGACCTGCGCCGCAACCACGTGCTGATCTACCAGCGCCTGCTCAGCCGTCTCGGCTGCCTGCAGAGCGCACCGCTAGCCGCTGAACGTTACCTGCAGGGCGCGCTGCAACTGGCCCTGGGGCAGCGCTGCGAGCGCTTCCTGCCGGAGGTGATCGGTTACAACCTGGGGTACGAGCAGCCCCCCTTGCACCTGCTGATCACCACTCATGAGCTGGCCGAGCTGGGCATCGACGCTCATTACTTCCAGTTGCATGTGACCATCGACAATGCCGCCAGCGGTCATGCACGGCGCGCCCTGGAGAGCTTCGCCGAACTGTCTGTGGATCAGGGGCCGGCGTTCTACGAGCGGGTCAGGCAGGGCTATCGGCTCAATGACCTGGGTATCGACACTCCGTCGCTGATCGCTTCGTTCGACCTGCAGGCCGAGTTGCTCGGCGCGTTGGAGCGCAAGCGTCCATACGGGCAGTGCATGCATTCGGACAGATGTCGCCTGCAAGGGCGCACCATCAACCAGTGGCTTGCCGAACCCGGTGCGATACCCGGTTTCCTGGATGCATTGCAAGCCCAGGGTTGGATCAAGCGCGACAGCGATCCCAGGGAAAGCCGCTTCTGGGCGCTGATCGACGGTCCGGTGGCGGCCATGTTCGGTGTGTTCGATGCCTATGAAAAGCAGCTCTGGCACGACTGGATCGCCGGCACCTGGCAGGGCGCCGGGATGCGTCGAGTGCCGCCCGGGCAATGGGAGCAGGCGTTGCAACTGGAGGAAGAGGCGCCTTGCGAAGCGCAGGCAGCGGACATGGCTGCACTGATCGAAGCGATGGCCGGCAATCGCCATTCCACGCCCCAGGGCCTGCGCGCAACCCGCTCATTCATCCAGGCTACCGGGTTGATGAGCGGAGGGCCGAACTGATGCTGCTCGACCAAGACCAGAGGCGTGCCGACGAGGCATTGCTCCAGCTGGGACGTCGGCTGCGCGCCGACGGCTATCGTTTCACCTGCGTGACCCCGGCGACCCAGGGCAGGGTCAATGCCCGCAGTGAAGCGCACCGGGCTCGAACGCTGCGCGATGTGTTCGGCTGGAGCCGACCGTTCGAAGCGTCGCTGCTCAGCGCCGACGAACTGGAACAGCTGCGTATCGCCGGTGTGCTGGAGCCACAGGGTGCGCTGTGGCGCAGCAGGGTGCGCTGGTCGAGCCTGGATGACCTGCTGCTGGTGCACTCCGCCTGGCCGACAGACAGCCGCGACGAGGTGTTCTTTGGCCCGGACAGCTACCGGTTCGCCCAGGTGATCCAGGATCACCTGCAGCACAGCCCACAGCGCGTGCAGCATGCCGTCGACATTGGTTGCGGCAGTGGCGTCGGCGCGTTGCTGATCGCCCGGGCCGCGCAGCATGCGCAGGTCACTGCGGTGGACATCAACCCTGTGGCCTTGCGTCATACCGCAGTCAATGCCGCACTGGCCGGCGTGGCCAATGTCTCGGTAGCGCTCAGCGACGTGCTCGACAGCATCGCCGGGACGTTCGACCTGATCGTCGCCAACCCTCCCTACATGCTCGACGCGGGCGAGCGCGCCTACCGCCACGGAGGTGGCGCGCTGGGCGCCGAACTGTCGCTGCGCATTGTCGAGCAGGCCCGTGAGCGGCTGTCGATCGGCGGCACGTTGCTGCTATACACCGGTGTCGCCATCGTCGAGGGGCGCGACGCGCTGCTCGAAGCCGCCCGCCTGCGCCTTGCCGGGCCTGCGTTTGGTTGGTCCTACCGGGAACTGGACCCGGACGTGTTCGGCGAGCAGTTGCTCGAGCCTGGATACGAGCAGGTCGAGCGTATCGCCGCCGTTGCCCTGACCGTCACGCGTCGGGGCTGATGCCAGCATGGCGCGGCGTTGCACGTTCGGCATCGAGGAAGAATACCTGTTGGTGGACTTGGCCACGGGCCGGGTCATGGCCGCGCCGTCCTCGGCCGTGGTCCGCTGTTGCCGCGATGTGTTGGGGCCCTGGTTCGCCGAGGAAATGTTCCGCAGCCAAGTGGAAGTCGCCTCGCCGGTATTCGACACGCTGCACCAGGCCTGTGCCTTTTTCACCGAGCAGCGCCAGCGCCTGAGCCTGGCATTGGCGGGCGAGGGGGTCGGCCTTTACGGCGCGGGGAGCCATCCGAGTGCCCAATGGCTGCGCCAACACCCACGGGAAGCCCCGCACTACCGTCAGTTGTTCGACGATTACCGGCTGGTGGCCCGGCGCAGCCTGTTGAACGGCCTGCACGTGCATGTCGGCGTGCCGCAGGGCGTCGATCGCATGCAGGTGATCAATCGGGTGTTGTACTGGTTACCGCTGCTGCTGACACTCAGCACCTCCTCTGCGTACTGGGGCGGACAAGACACCGGCTACATGAGCTACCGCCGCGTGGTGTGCGGGGAGTGGCCGCACATGGGCCTGCCCGAGCCGCTGCCGGACTGGCGCGCCTACGAGCGTTACCGGGCGCTGCTGCAACGCACTGGCAGCCTGGCCAAGGATGGCGACTTCTGGTGGGCGATCAGGCCCTCGCGACGGTTTCCGACCGTCGAACTGCGGATCTGCGATGGTTGCCCCCGGCTGGACGATGCCTTGGCCATCGCCGCGCTGTTTCGCCATCTCGTCGAGCATGCACTGGGGCGCGATGGCGCTGTCGCCAGCCGCGAGATGCGCTGGATCACCCACGAAAACTATTGGCGTGCCCTGCGTCAGGGCCGCCTGGGCACTTTCATCGGTGTGCACGACCAACAGCCGGTGAACGCCGAAGGTTGGCTGGCGCAACTGCAGGCGCAATGTCCAGCCGACACCGTCGACGCTGATCGCGCCTTCATGCACGCCCGGCGCATCCTGCGCGACGGCACCAGTGCCGACCACCAGCGCGCGACCTATGCGCTGGCCCGCGACCAAGGCCTGGACGACCGACAGGGGCTGCGCAACGTGGTGAAACAGGTGATGGAGCACCAGTTGTCGGTGCCCGGGACTGGTTGAGTAAACCATCCGCAGATCCTTTGCCTCGAACGCTGTGTGATTCGCGATCAGGCAACACCTAGCCAAACCAGAAGGAGTCCAACCCATGCCAAGCAAGCCCCAGGACCAATTCACCCTGCAAAATCCCCTGACCCAGTACCCCCATCCGCCGTTTCCGGCCCAGGGCCAACCCGCCCCAGGGCTGGATGCCCATATGCAGCCCAAGCCCGACCACGGTGAAACCACCTACAAGGGTTTCGGGCGCCTGGCCGGACGTCGCGCCCTGATCACCGGCGCCGACTCGGGTATCGGACGTGCCGTGGCCATCGCCTTCGCCCGCGAGGGCGCCGACATCGCCCTCAACTATCTGCCCACGGAGGAGCGCGATGCCCGGGAGGTGGTCCAGTTGATCGAGCGTGAAGGCCGCAAGGCCGTGGCGCTTCCCGGCGACCTCAAGGACCCGCGCTTCTGCAGCCAGTTGGTAGACCAGGCCCACGAACAGCTCGGCGGCCTGGATATCCTGGTCAACGTTGCCGGCAAGCAAGTGGCGCGCGAGGACATTGGCCAGATCAGCCATGAGCAGTTCGACCACACCCTCAAGACCAACGTCTACGCGCTGTTCTGGCTTTGCCAGGCCGCCGTGCCGCTGATGCCTGCCGGGGCGACCATCATCAACACCGCCTCGATCCAGTCCTACCAGCCATCGGCGACGCTGCTCGACTACGCCACCACCAAGGCGGCCATCGTGGCCTTCACCAAGGCGCTGGCCAAGCAGGTGATCGAGCGCGGCATCCGCGTCAACGCGGTGGCTCCAGGCCCGATCTGGACCGTGCTGCAGCCCAGTGGCGGCCAACCACCGGAAAAGATCCCCGACTTCGGTGGGCATACGCCGATGAAACGCCCGGGCCAGCCCGCCGAGTGCGCCCCGTTGTACGTGCTGCTGGCCAGCCAGGAGTCGAGCTATATCACCGGGGAGGTGTTCGGCGTCACCGGGGGCAATCCACTGCCATAGGGCAAAGTCGAATAAACCTTGGCCGCGCCGCGCAGTCAGTCGTTGTAAGAGGCCCCTGCATACGGGCCTGGGAGGTGGCTGATGAAACTCGTCTGTCTGCTGCGTGGCTGTCAGTGGCGCAGCCTGTTGATCCGTGAAATCGCCGGGCTTGACTGTCAGTGCTGCGAACGCTGCGGCGCGCTGCGCTACAGCCAGCCCGGCCAACCATTCGCTGCGTAGGAGCCGACCATGGCCCGGGCAATCTGGAAAGGCGCGATCAGCTTCGGCCTCGTGCATATCCCTGTCTCTCTCAATACCGCCGTGCGCACCGAGCGGGTGGACTTCGACTGGCTCGACAAGCGCAGCATGGAGCCGGTGGGCTACAAGCGGGTGAACAAGGTGACTGGCAAGGAGATCGACAAGGAACACATCGTCAAGGGTGTCGAGTACGAGAAGGGCCGCTATGTGGTGATCAGCGAGGAGGAGATTCGCAAGGCGCGGCCCGAGGCGACCCAGACCATCGATATTTTTTCCTTCGTCGACGCCGCAGAGATCCCGCTGCAACAGTTCGACACGCCGTACTACCTGAGCCCCGACCGTCGTGGCGGCAAGGTCTATGCCTTGTTGCGCGAGACCTTGCACAGCACCGGCAAGGTAGCCTTGGCCACCGTGGTGCTGCACACCCGCCAGCACCTGGCGTTGCTGCGCCCGCTGGAGGATGCGCTGGTGATGATTACCCTGCGCTGGCCCGAGGAAGTCCGTGGCCTGGAGTCGCTGGAGCTGGACAGGAGCGTGACCGACACCAAGGTCGACAAGCGCGAACTGGACATGGCCAAGCGACTGGTGGAGGACATGAGTGGGCCATGGAAGCCAGACGAGTACCACGATGCCTTTCGCCAGACCATCCTTGACCTGGTGGAAGAGAAGGCGAGCAAGGGCAAGATCGCGACGGTGGACAAAGGTGAGGGGGCGACGGCAGAGAAGAGCGCCGACATCATCGACCTCACCGAGTTGCTCAAGCGCAGCCTTGGCGGCAAGACCAAAGCGAAGAAACCAGCGAGCAAGCGACCGCGCAAGGCGTCCTAGGGCGGGAGCGCACCCTACCGCATCAGGCCCTCCAGAGCGCTCAGGTAATCGCCGAAGCCTTGGCGAGCCCGGCTGTCCCGCCGACTGCTGGTGGCCACGCTGTGCGCTGCGGTCCAGACGATCTGCGCGCCACTGGCTTCCAAGGCCAGCACCAGTTGCACATCTTCATCGGCTGGCAATGGTTGGAATCCGCCAACGCGCTCATAGGCCTTGGCGCACACGCCCAGGTTGGCACCATGGATGTGCCGGTGCCCGTCCCGGGCTTGGTAACGGCTGCGGTATAGCTGGCGCAGGGCGGCGTTCTGCCAGGGCTGCCAGCGCTCGATGTGCACCGTGCCGCAGACAGCGTCAGCGTGCCATTGCAACTGCGATACCAGCCAGTGCTCGGGCACGCGACTGTCGGCGTCGGTAAAGGCCAGCCACCGCGCGCCGCGCTCGATCATCCACGCAGCGCCCTGGCGTCGGGCAATGCCGACGTTGCCGGCCTGCAGCTCCAGAGTGTGCACGCCATGACGGCGAGCGATGCGTGCGCTGGCGTCGGTGCAGCGATCGAGCACCACCAGGACCTCGGCCACCAGGCCCGCCGCCTTGGCCCGTGCCACCGCCTGCGTGACGGCGCGCAGGCAGTGCCCGAGGCGGCGGGCTTCGTTGTGGGCGGGAATGATGACGGCGATCATGGGCAAGTCTCGTCCAGGTCTACGACGCTGGGTTGGCACGACCAGTATTCGAGCAGGAAATCCGCCTCTTCGTGGCGCAACAGCGGATACAGCGGCAAATGCCGGGCAAGCAGAGCGTGGACCTCACGCCCATCCTGAGGGCAACCGGCGATGGGATGGCGCCAGTGGCACACCAGCAGGCCGCCGTCATAGGTCAGGCTGGCCACCGATTGCTCGATCACCTGCAGCCAGTCGGTGGGGTCCAGGTAGTAGCCGATTTCGCTCAGCACGATCAGGTCGAATTGTCCGCCGGGCCAGTCGCCCGGCAGGTGCCCTTGCTCGACGCAGGCATGGTTCACTCCCGCCAAGCGCTGGCGGGCCAGTGCCACGGCGGTGGCGTCGATGTCCTGGCACAGCAGGTCGGCGCAGCGCTCGGCCAGCAGCACGCTGAGCTCGCCGTTGGCGCACGCCGGCTCGAACACACGCTCGTAGCACTGGCGGGGCAGGCTGGCCAGGGTCAGGTCGCGCTTGCGCCGTTCGTACCAGCGGGTACGAAAGGCCCATGGGTCATCGTTGTCGGCATACAGGTTGGCGAAATACTGCGCATCGAGGCTCATGGTGACTCCATTGCGGGCAGGAACGGTTGCAAGGGATGCAGCCGGTGGCTGCCTGAATCAGGTGCTGGCTCATAGTTGCCATGCGCCTGCCGGCATGCCGGTCAGCTGCTGGCCCAGCTCGGCGAGGTCGCGCTCAGCGTGACTTTGACGCAGGTATACCGGCAGGTCGGCGCTGAGCCGGGCGAAATGGCTGTTGCGACAGAACGGCGTGGCGCCCAGCGCTCGGCCGACATGCCAGATGACCTGCTCGACGGCATGCTCGACCTGAGCGCGGGTGCGGCGCACCTGGAAACTGGCATCGTCATGGGGGTGCCGATCGATCCAGGCAGCGCATTCGCGCAGGGCGGCGCGGGCACCGAACAAGACGGCGTCGACCGCGCCCAAGTGGGCATCGGCGTGTGGGTCGGGTCGGGGTTTGACGCAGTGTTCGCGCAGGTAGTCCGCCAAGGCTTCGGCTGCGCCATACCAGCAGGCGGCAATGCCCGCGCCGCCTTGCCAGAATCCTGGGCGGGACAGGTATTGGCCGGGCGCGCCGATGGCCAGCCCCGGCGAATCATCGAACTCGAGGGTGACGCTGGTGGTGGTGGCCATGCCAACGGCCTGCCAGTGCTCGGCCTGAATGCGCTGGCTGGGATGGGAGAGCTCGATGGCCACCAACTGTGGCTGCTCGTCGTCCCAGGCGGTCACCAGCGCGCGATCGATCTGCAATGCCCCCGAACACCAGGCTTTGCGGCCTTGCAGGCGAACCTGGTCGCCGTCCCGGGCGACGATGCGGGTGCGAGCATCCGGTGGTTCGGCAGCCCACACGCCCCAGATCCCGTCGTCGGCGTGGTGCTCGGCGGCGCATTCACTGAGGATCGCCAGGGCGTCCGTATGGCCCTCGTAGAGCTTGGCCAGGGCCAGGTCGCAGCCGGCGACCCGCGCCAGGATCCTCCAGCGTTCCAGGGTACGGCCCTGGCCCGGCAGCGGCAGGCGGTCGAGGTGATCGGCCTGCAGCATGTGCAGCAGCTCTGGTAGCTGGGTGTCGAGATCGATCGCCTGCCGTCGCGCGCTGAAAGGGCGCAACAGGTGATCGAGGCGGACCCGGTCGAAGTCATGGGCGGTGCTCATCGGCTTGGCGCTCCTTCACTCGATTCCCAGTTGCTTGCGCATGCGCGCGGTGATGGATTGGCGGGTCCTGGCCATTTCGGACCAAGGGTCGTCGACCTGTGCAAGACGCTCGTGCAGGTTGCCGATATTCCATTGGTCAGCGCCTTTGAGCTGGCTCAGCTCTTCGCGCCAGATCGGCACCGAAACCGGCAGGCCTTCGCGAGCGCGCAGCGAATAAGCCGCTACGGTGGTGGCGCCCTTGCCGTTGCGCAGGTAGTCGATGAAGATCCGCCCGACCCGATTCTTCGGGCCGGAAACGGCACTGAGGCGATCAGGGAACAGCGCGGCCATGTGCTCGACCAAGGCATGGCTGAAATCCTTTACCTCATCCCAGCCCGCACGCCGGGTCAGCGGCACGACCAGGTGTATCCCCTTGCCGCCGCTGGTCTTGAGAAACACCTTCAGGCCCAGTTCATCGAGCAGGGTCAGGGTCAGTTGGGTGGCTTCGAGCATGGCTTTCCAGGGCAGCGCGGGGTCTGGGTCGAGGTCGAGCACGAAGCGGTCGGGCTTGTCGAAGTCTTTGTTGGTGGCGTTCCAGGTGTGCAGTTCGAGGGTATTCATCTGCACCGCGCCGAGCAGGCTGTCGGCGCGGTTGAGCACCATGGCCGCCTGGCCGGCCTGGGCCTTGCTGTAGCTGAGCACCTTGGGAATGTGCAGCTGGCCGGCATTCTTCTGGAAGAACAACTCGCCAGCCAGGCCATCCGGTGCCCGGACCAGGGCGACGGGCCGATCCTTGAGCTGAGGCAGCAGCCAGTCGGCGACCTGGGCGTAGTACTCGGCGACCTGGCGCTTGGTTGCACCGATGGTTGCGTCAACCACGCGGTCGGGGTGGGTCAGGCGCAGGCTGCCCGGCGCCTTCGGTTGTGGCTGTGCTGCGCGCTTGGCGGGCATCGCTTTCTCCAGGTCGATGGCGGTGGCGGGCTTGTCGTCGCGCAGGCCATGGAACACCGCGTGGCGCACGATGCCTTCGCGGGTCATCTGGGCATAGGCCACTTCGGCCAGCAGATGAGGCTTGAGCCAGTGCACGCCGCGGACTTCGGCGCCGGTGGGGGGGCTGGGCAACGGCGCTTTGGCGGTCCGCAGCGGCTTGAGGCGAGCGAGGATGCTGTCCAGGGTGGCGGCGCTGAAGCCGGTGCCGACCTTGCCGACGTAGCGCAACTGGCCGCTATCGTGGTCATGCAGGGCCAGCAGCAGGGCGCCGAAGCCGTGGCGGCTGCCCTTGGGGTCGGTGTAGCCGACGATCACGAATTCCTGGCGCTGCTTGCACTTGAGCTTGACCCAGTCGCTGCTGCGTCGGCCCACGTAGGGGCTGTCGGCGCGTTTGCCGATCAGGCCCTCCAGTTGCAGGCGGCAGGCGCTGTCGAGCAGCGAGTCGACCGGCTCCTCGAAGTCTGCGGAGTACCTGAGCACCGGCGATGCGTTGTCTTCCAGCAGCCGGGCCAAGGTGTCGCGACGCGCCTTTAGCGGTAGTTCGCGCAGGTCCTCTCGCCCCAGCCAGGGCAGGTCGAACAGGTAATAGGTGATGCGTTCGTCGTGCTCGGTGTCGAAGGCATTCTGCAACGCCTGGAAATCGGCGACGCCATTGTCATCGACCACCACCATTTCGCCATCCAGCCACGCGGCGTCGAGCCCGAGCGCCTTTAGCGCCTCGACCTGACGGGGCATCTTCGCACTCCAGTCGTGGCCATTGCGGGTGAACAGGCGTACGTCGTCACCGTCGATGCGCGCGAGGATGCGGTAGCCATCAAACTTGACTTCATAGCGCCAGTCGCCGCTGGGGGGGGAATCGACCAAGGTGGCCAGTTGCGGCTGGAGCTTGTCGGGCAGGGCTTTGGCGCGGGCCTTGTGCTTGCGCGGGCTGGCGGAGGTTGTCTTGGCCGGACGCCTTGGCGGCAGACTGCGCTCGCTGAGGACGCTGTCGGGCAGGGCTTCGACGATGCTGTAGTCGACCTCGCTGCGCGCTCGCCCGTCATTTGACTTGACCAGCATCCATTGCTCCTTCTTGCCGGCCAGCTGGGTGCGGAACAGGTTCCAGACCCCCGACAGTTTCTCGCCCTGCAGGCGAAAGCGCAGCTTGCCCTTGGCATAGGCTTGACGCGGGTCGCCTTCGGGTTCCCAGATGCCCCGGTCCCAGACGATCACATCGCCAGCGCCGTAGTGACCGTCCGGGATGTGCCCTTCGAAGTTGGCGTAGTCCAGCGGGTGATCCTCGACATGCACCGCCAGGCGCCGGACCTTGGGGTCCAGGGAGGGCCCCTTGGGGATTGCCCAGCTTTTCAAGGTGCCGTCGAGTTCCAGGCGCAAGTCGTAGTGCAGGTGGCTGGCGTCGTGTTTCTGGATGCAGTACTGCAGCGCGTGCGCCGAGCGTGGCTTGGCGTGTTTGCCTAGCGGTTCGGAGGTGGCGTTGAAGTCGCGCTTGCGATGGTACTCCTGCAGGGGCTTGGCCATGGCGGGCTCCGGGAGGGTTCGCGGGTCTCAAGGTTGGGAGGCGGCGATACTGCGCGGAGTTCAATAAAAGCGCGGAGCAGGGCGTAGCAAGAAACTCTGAATCATTTCCCTGCGTGGGAGTCGACCGAGTGAAGCCCCCAATCGGAGAACACTCATGCCTACACCTGATGACCCAAGACCGCAGGTCGAGATCGATGACACCGAGGACCGCATGGGAAGCGTCCACGAGCTGGATTTCAGTGAGCGCCGCGATGAACGCCAGGGGCGTGTCGGCGACGAGCGTCCGGCGCGTGAGATCGCCGAGGACTATCCGCCCCGACGTGTTGCCGAAAGCGGCATGACCGGTGGCGAGGCCTTGAGCGACAGCCTGCACGAGGACAATGTCACCCTGGACGACCTGAGCCCGGACACGCTGTTCGATGAAACCGGTGCTCGTGATCCGCATGAGCCTGGCAGCGGTAGCAGACCTGCCGACCAGACTCTGCGTCAGGTAGACGCTCACGAGATCGGTGGCGGCATTGGCCTGGACGAGGCTGAGCTGGCTCGCTCGGCACCGTTGGACGGCGAGCCGTGGACCGACGATGTCAGCTCTGAAGATGACAGGCGCGAGCCGTGATAAACGAGCATGCTGTTCCTGCAACAGCCGATCATCCGGCCCTGCGCTTCGCTGCGGATTCCCTCACACCGGCCTTGCTCCCGGGAGGGCTGTGACTTGCCCGCGAAACAGCGACACTGCCCGATCAGGCCGCCGCCACTTTGCCCGCCGGCGCAGGGTTCTCCTCCCCACGACAGGCCTCGGCCAACGACAGGCTCTTGGTTTCCGGCGCCCAGGCCATCGACACCAGTGCCCCGAACAGCAGGATCCCGGCGAGGATCGCCATGGTCGGATTCAGGCCGATCCCGGCCACGCTCACCGGCAGCAGGAAGGTACTGATCGCCGATCCCAGCCGGCTTGCTGCGGTGGCCAAACCGATGCCGCTGGCGCGCACTTCGGTGGGGAAGCTCTCGGCCGGGTACACACCGACCAGGTTGCTCACCGCCGACAGCACCAGGGTGAACAGCCCGAACAGCGCCACCATCGCCACCATCGCCCAGGCCATGCTGCTGGGCATTAGCACCAGCAGGAACAGCGCCGCCGCCAGGATCAGGAAGCTGTTGATCAGAAAGCCGCGGCGGCTGAATTTGATGGTGCACCAGATCCCCAGCAGTGCGCCGACGATCAGCAGGGCATTGAGCATCATCTCGGTGCCGAAGCCTTCGGCCAGCCCCATCTTCTGCAGGATCGCTGGCAGGAAGGTGTAGATGGCGAAGTAAGGCATGACGATGCAGATGAAGAACAGGCAGTTGAACGCCGTGCGCTTGCGGTACTCACGGCTGAACAGGGCGGCGAAACCGCTGTGGCTGGGTCGGGCGACTTCGTCGTCGAGTACCACGTTGGCGCCCAGGTGCTTGCGTACGATGGCGCGGGCTTCCTCGGCGCGGCCCTGGTGCATCAGCCAGCGTGGCGATTCCGGCGTGCCGATACGGGCGATGAGGATCATTGCTGCCGGAATGGCCGAGGACGCCAGCATCCAGCGCCAGGCATCGTCGCCCAGCGGCAGCAGGGCCGTGCCGACGAAGGTTGCGGCGACATAACCGAAGGTCCAGATCACGCTGAACGAGCCCAGCAGCACGCCACGGTGCTTGCGCGGCGAGAACTCGGCAAGCATGGCGTGGCCGACGCTGAAGTCGCCGCCAAGCCCAATGCCGATCAGTACCCGGCAAAGGAACAGTTGCGTTGCCGTCTCGACGAAGAACTGCATCACCGAGGCGAGGGTGATGAGCACGAAACTGATCAGGAAAATCTTCTGGCGCCCCAGTCGGTCGGAGATCCAGCCGAAGAACAGGCTGCCCAGGAAAAGCCCGAGCAACGCCGAGGCGCCGATCAGCCCCTGCCATAACGGGCTCAACTGCATCTGCGGATTGATCAGGGTGAAGGCGATACCGATCAGGCCGAGGATATAGCCGTCGGTGAAATGCGCGCCGAAGGTCAGGCCGGCGATCTTGATATGAAAACGTCCGATCGGCAGGTCGTCGATCTTGACTGTCTGTCCCGTCATGTTGACACCTCGTTGTTATTGTTTGGGTCAGGGGCGTTGCGGTCCTCGTAGGAGCGGGCTGGCCCGCGAATGCGTCGGTGCCGTCACTATTGCATTCGCGGGCAAGCCCGCTCCCACAGGGATTTTTGGGCTGGCCTTGATTTTGAGCAAGACAGTTGCTCCTACAAAGGCAGGGTCAGCTGTTCAGTCCACCCATCAGCACGTACTTGATCTCCAGGTAGTCCTCCAGGCCGTACTTGGAGCCTTCACGGCCCATGCCCGACTCCTTGATGCCACCAAAGGGCGCCACCTCGGTGGAGATGATCCCTTCGTTGACCCCGACGATCCCGGCCTCCAGGCCCTCGGCCATGCGCCAGACGCGGCCGATGTCGCGGCTGTAGAAGTACGCCGACAGGCCATAGGGCGTGTCGTTGGCCAGGCGCAGGACCTGGGCCTCGTCCTGGAAGCGCAGGCATGCCGCCACGGGGCCGAAGGTCTCCTCGCTGGCGATCAGCATGTCCGCCGTGGCTTCGGCCAGCACTGTCGGCTCGTAGAAAGTGCCGCCCAACGCATGCCGACGGCCACCACAGAGCAGGCGCGCGCCGTGCTCGAGCGCGTCGCCCACGTGCTGCTCCACCTTGGCCAGCGCCGCAGCGTTGATCAGCGGGCCTTGCTCGGTCTCGCCCTGCAGCGCATCACCGACGCGCAAGGCTTGCACGGCTTCGGCAAGCTTGCGGGTGAAGGCTTCGTACACACCGTCCTGGATATAGAAGCGGTTGACACACACGCAGGTCTGCCCGGTATTGCGGAACTTCGAGGCCATGGCCCCGCGTACGGCGGCGTCGAGGTCGGCGTCGTCGAAGACAATGAACGGGGCATTGCCGCCCAGCTCCAGCGAGACCTTTTTCAAGGTGTCGGCGGCTTGGCGCATCAGCAGCTTGCCAGTGCGGGTGGAGCCGGTGAACGACAGCTTGCGCACCACGGTCGAGGCCTGCAGCGCGCCGCCGATGGCCGGGGCGTCGCCGGAAACGATGTTGAACACACCTGCCGGTACGCCGGCCTGCTCGGCCAGCAGCGCCAGGGCGAAGGCTGACAGTGGCGTCTCTTCGGAGGGCTTGAGGATCAGCGTGCAGCCGGCCGCCAGGGCTGGGCCGACCTTGCGGGTGACCATCGCCAGGGGGAAGTTCCATGGCGTGATCGCCGCGACCACGCCGATCGGCTCCTTGGTCACCAGCACCCGCGCGTCGGCCTTGGGCGTGGGAATGATATCGCCGTACACACGCCGGCCTTCCTCGGCGAACCATTCGAGAAAGCTCGCTGCATAGGCCACTTCGCCCTTGGCTTCGGCCAGCGGCTTGCCTTGCTCACGGCTGAGCAGGGCGGCGAGAGCGTCGCGTTGCTCGAGCATCAGTTCGGACCAGCGGCGCAGGATCTGCGCACGTTCCTTGGCCAGCTTGCCGCGCCAGGCGGGCAGGGCACGTTCGGCGGCGGCGATGGCCGCCTTGGTTTCCTCGGCGCCGCCGCGCGGCACCTGGGCCAGGGTTTCGCCCGTGGCCGGGTTGATCACGGGATAGGTGGCGCCGCCACTGAGCCATTGCCCATCGATGTAGTGTCCTGTCTTGAGCAGCGTCCTCATGCCACTGCCTCCTGGATCGCGAAGTCGCCGCGTGGCGGGCGGCCGACACGCAGGATGCGCTTGCCGGCGGTGTAGTCGTTGATCAGGTCGCAGGGCGTGTAGTTGCGCTCCAGTTCGTACAGGTCCTCTTCGTCCAGGCGCATGTCCAGTGCTGCCAGGGCGCTGTCGAACTGCGCCGTGGAGTCCGCGCCGACCAGCATGCTGTCCACGCCAGGGTGCTGCAGGACCCAGGCCTGGGCTACCTGGGCGTTGGACACGCCGTGACGCTGGGCCACGCGCTGCACCGAGCGGGCGATGGCGAACGAGGCTTCGTCGCTGTACATCTGCTGGGTGAAGAAATCGGTCTGGTTGCGGGTCGACTGCACGTCGCCGGTCAGCAGGCCGCGGGCCAGCGGGCTGAACACCGAGACGCCCAGGCCCTGGTCGCGGCAGAACGGAATCATCTCGCGTTCTTCTTCACGGTAGGCGCAGTTGAGCTGCAACTGCATGTTGATCGGTTTGGCCCAGCCATGGCGCTCGCAGGCCAGGAGGATTTTCGCCAGTTGCCCGGTGAGCATGGTCGATACCCCGATGTAGCGGGCCTTGCCGGCGCGGACGATGTCGTTGAGCGCCTCCATGGTTTCTTCGACGGGGGTGTTCACATCGAAGAAATGCAGCATGTAGACGTCGAAGTAATCCATGCCGGCGCGTTGCAGCGAGGCGTCGATGCCGTCGAGGATGTGCTTGCGCGAATGGCCACTGGCGTTGATGCCATTGCGGGTGCCGTAGCCGACCTTGGTGGTCACCACCACGTCGTCACGACGCACCAGGCGCTTGAGGATACGCCCGACCACTTCCTCGCCGACGCCAGCGGAATAGAAGTCAGCCAGGTCGATGAAGTTCACCCCCTTGTCCAGCGCGTGACGCACGATCGGCTCGCTGGCCGCTTCGTCGAAGATCCACGGCTTCCACTGCGGTGTGCCCATGTTCATGGTGCCCAGGCACAGCTTGGAGACTTGCAGGCCGGAGTGGCCCAGACGGATGTATTGCATGGTCGGACCTCAGGCTTTCGGGGTGTAGAAGGGGTTGGCGATCTGGTTGACCACATCGGCCAGCTGCGCGCGGGTCGGCAGGCCCTGGAGGGCGGCGCGGATCGCGGTGCGGCAGGCGCTGTAGTTGTTCAGGTAGACGGCATCGAGGTCGTCGCAGGCCGGGTTGACCCAGTTGGCGGTGACGATGGCCCATTCATCCTCGGCTTCGGCCGGCAGGGTGCCGTCGAGCAGGGCTTCGGTGACCGCCTTGGCGATACCGGCCTGGGACGCGCCCCAGGTGGCGTTGGCGTGCAGGTCGCCGCCGATCACCGCCTTGTTGACGTACAGGGTCATGGGTTTGACCGGGATGTTCGGCTGGGCGATGACCATGAACGGGCAGTGGCCCTGGCTGGGAGAGGCCAGGCTGTTGGCGAAGGCCTGGCCGGCCGGGCCGTTGCGTGGCCCCATCATGATGTTGATGTGCGCGGCGTTGACGCCGGGGCCTTCGAAACCTTCGCCGATGTACAGGGCAAGTTGCTTCATGAAAAAACCTCGATCACTCACAGGAGAACGAAGCCTCGGCGGCACCTGCCGCGCGAGGCGCGAAATCAGGTGCTCGTTACGCAACAAGGGCGAAGGGGTATCTGCAATGCAGGCATGGTGCGACGCTCTTTGTTGTTGTTGGGCGAGCCGTGCTGGCGGGGCCAGTCGTGAGGATTTGTATCAGGCGGGGAGCGCGGGGCAGTAGGGAGAAGAAATCAAGGGGGTATGAGGGCAAGTCATAGCGCCGGTTTTACTGGCACGAGGGCAACGGCAAGTGATCGATGCCGAGGTGAATTCAGCTGGCGCTGAGGCTGACGCGGTTGCGGCCGCTGTGCTTGGCCGCATACAGGGCGCGGTCGGCCTTGCTCAAGGCGTCTGCTGGGTCGTCCTCGCCGCCAGGCCAGCAGGCGACACCGAGCGAGATGGTCACGGCACCGACCGGTTCGAAGGGGGTGTCCTGCACCACCCGGCGCAGGCGTTCGGCAACGCTTTGCGCGACCTCCAGGCTGGCACCGGGCAGCAGCATGAGAAACTCCTCGCCACCGGTGCGGCACAGCACATCGCCTTCGCGGCAACAGGTGCGCATCAGCTCGGCCAGCGAGCGCAGCACCTGGTCGCCAACATCGTGACCGTATTGATCGTTGATGCGCTTGAAGTGATCGATATCCAGGACGATGACACAGAAGGTGCGATTATCGGCCTGCAGCAGCGACAGGCTCAGGTCCAGGCGGCGACGGTTGCCAAGGCCGGTGAGCGGGTCGGTCTGCGCATCGCGGTTCAGGCGTCCGATGCGCTCCTGCAACAGGTTCAACCCGAACAGCAGGGCGCGCTTGAGCTCGGCAGCCTCGAAATACCAGGCTCGCACGGCATGGATGCGTTCGTGGGTGTCGGCCTTGTCCAGGCCGCGGGCGCCGGCAGCCAGTTGCCAGAGTGGCCGGGTGATGGTCAGCGCGAGCGACCACAGGGCAAGGCCGCCGAGCAAGGCGAGGGGGACGGAAATGCCGACCACGTTGAGGATCAGCCGTTGCGACGGTTGCACGGTCTTGGTCAGCGGCTGCTGGGCGACGATGGTCCAGCCGCTGACTGGCACCGTGGCGAAACCTGCGACCATCTCGACCCCCAGGCTGTTGGTGAACTGCTGGGTGCCGCTGTCTTTGTTGTGCAGTTGATCGATCATGGGGTTGTCCTTAACCACCGTGCCTACCCGTTCGGCGTCCGGGTGATAGAGCAGGCGGCGGTTGTGATCGACCACGTAGAGATAGGAGCCATCCTGGTAGAAGTGTTCGCCCAGCAGGCTGTTGAGGATGTTGTGTTGGCGCAGGTAGAGGCTGCCGCCGACATACCCGAGGTAGCGGCCGTCCTCGGCGAAGATCGGCTGCGAGGCGACCACCACGAGGTTGTTGGCCTGGGAAATGAACGGCGTCGAGATCAGCGCCCGGCGTTCGCGCAGCGCTTCCAATGCCCCCGGCGTCTCCATGCGCTGTCCGAGCATGGTGCGCAGGGGCGCGGGCGAGACCGCTCGCAGGATACCTTCACTGTCGACGAAGAAGGTGGAGTTGAAGGCATTGCTCTGGGCCAGCAGGCGTTCACTTTCGCGTTGCAGGCGGGCCGTGTCGTCAAGCATCCCTTCGCTGTTCTCGGCACTGAAGGCAAGCTGCTTGAGCGCGCCTTCCAGGAACAGTTCGGTGATCGATGCCAGCTTGGCCGCATACACCCAGTTCGATTCCAGCGAGTGATCGATCAGCAGTTGGCGCTGCACCCGGTAGCTGGCGAAATAGCTGGTCAGCAGCATTACCACGGCGGTGAGTGTCGACAACAGGAGGATGAGCGTGCGCAGGTCCAGGCGCAGGCCTTTCTTGGCGTGTGGCAATCTGGATCTCGCTGGTGGGACGTTGCGGATAACCTTACGCGCAATGTGTGTCTGACGCTATCGGGTAACCATCTGCTGCTCAGGGTTGGCCAATCTGTACGAGTTCCAGTGTCTTTTTCGCCAGCGCGCTCTGGAATGCTTCAACCGCAGTCAAGACCTCTTCGCCAAGATCCTCCCCGGTGCTGTTGATGGTGTTCAGGCTCTGTTTGAGCACCGGGTTGCTGTAAGTAACGATTTCCTTGGCCGCAACCTGCCTGAGCAAACGGTTGCACAGTGCTCTGCCTTGAGCCGTGATGCCGACGTAGAGGCTGATGATCAGGTCGTTGGTCTGAATGCGGAAGAACTTGACGTGGTCGGCGAACAAATGGAACCGAGGGTGGTACATGCCGGTGAAACTGTCTGGCTGCGGGTAATGGCGCAACACCGGGGCTGTTGGGTCGAGCCAGACGTCGTCGCTTTTGAGCAGGTTGCAGTCGACGCAGGCAACGGCAAGATTCCAGAAGTGGAAGCTGTACTGGACGAACGCTGACCTGGGCAGGATGTGCTCGATAGGTTTGGCATTGGCGATATTGAACAGTGGACGCTGACAGTAGCAGCAGAGGTGCCCCTGTTCGGCCTCCAGGAATTTCCTCAGGTGTTGCCTGGCGAGCACGCCTGTCACTCCGGAAGTTCTGTGTCGGTCGTGATGGTAGAACTGCGTCCAGTGATCGACGCCGGACGGCGCATTGCCCTGTTGTCGGCTGTCGAACTCCTGCAATACCCGCAGCTCGTAGCCCTTGATCAGGGCCAGGGTGCCTTTGCGGTGTCTTTCTACGCTGTGACAGACACTGTTGTAGCGCTCCTCGATGGTGCGCATGCGCTCGAGATGCTCTTGCCGTGTCATGGCCTGGCTGCCTTGCCAATGAGGTCGATGGCCGCGATGGCTTTCTCGATGAGGTCGAGGTCACTTTCCTTGCTGCGCTTGCTTTGCGGGTCTGCGTGGCGTCCTTGAAGGTGGCGCTCGCTGGTGGTGATGATTTTCTGCAGCTCCTGCAACTCGTTGATCGCGGTGTTCTCCGGCTGATCAGCTTCGGACGCAGGCTGGTTGGCCTGTGCAATGGTGTCGGCGACCAGGCGTGCACAGCGCTCGTGAACCTCCCGGTTATGCGGGGTGTAGGTCTTGAAACCGTCCAGCAATACGGTTTCGACGGAGCGTCGCTTGTCGGGGGAAATACTGTGCAGTTCCCCTCCCTGGGCCAGGAAACAGTGATCGGTTGGCCAGGTAGCGTTGGCGATGAGCACCGGGGAGTGGGTCGCGACGAGAAAGTGGATCTGTATCTTGCTGCACAGGTCGCTGAACAATGTCGGCAGCAGTTGTTGCCACGCCGTGTGCAGGCTGATTTCCGGCTCGTCGATGACGATCACGTCATCAGCCTGAGCTGCTTCGATGATGTTGATCAGTAATGTTGTGAGGGCCTGCTCACCGGAGCTGAGGTGGGAGAAGGGGATGACAGGGCGGCTGCCTGTGTGGTCATCAGGCTCCTTGCGAACCATGGCGATTTCGTAATCGTCAGCATTGATGCCTTGAGCCATCTTGCTGCTCAGGGGAACGATCGAGCCACTGTCGGTGGTCGCGGTCTTGCCTTGACGGACCAGATAGTAACGTGATGACAGATCGAGTTTGTCCAGGCAGGTAGAGAGCCAAGCCCGTCGATGCTTCGCGTCATGGATGTTGATGACGCGTTGGGTTATCTGTCGGGCACGCGCGACATTGGAAATGACGGATTTGGAACTGCGCGGGCCTCGGTAGAGGAAGTGCGTGGATGACTCACCCTTGACGAAATCGAAGCGGTCGGAGCTTGCGTTGGTGATGCCGATGGCTCGGCGTCCTTCACTGCCCAGCGTATCGACGACACTGCGCAGAAGAAAGCTTTTGCCCTCGCCGTTGTTGCCGATGACGTAGCAACAGGAAGGGGGTTGATGTGCCGAAAGCAATGCAATGACAGGTTGAGCGTCGATCATCAACGAGGGTTGCTTCTTTGCGGTCCCTGCCTGCCGAGTCTGGCCCTTGGACGCTTTCAACGGTTCATCCTTGGTGGACTGGCGACATAGCCCTGCAATGTCCCTGTAGCCGTCTTTGAACTGACCGTTGACGATCCTGCGCACCTGTGTCGGCAAGATTTCGTCATCGGGTGCAGAACGTTTTTCCCAGAGGTTGAAGATCACGGCTGCGAGGGTAGTTCGCTCAACGGGGTCCAGCGATGACAGTTGCTCGTTGTCCATGTCGACGCTGATGTGCAGGGTAGGACGCTCCTGCTGTTCGGCCTCCAGTGCGCGGGTGTCGGCGATGATCAGCAAGTAAGGGGCGAGTTTTCCATCCGGGCTGTAGCTGGTGAAGTCGATGAGTGCGTCGATATGTGCCTGGCGTTTCAGAAAATCGAGAATCTTGGTAGGTGACGTGTTCTTGTTATGTGCTTTGTGCGGCGCGACGACGAAGAGTCGCCCATCTTTTTGGTTGAGTAGCAGGTATTTCAGTCCGCCAGGCGACACTGTGCTGGCGGCTCCGTTCCCGCTTTTGCTCTCGTTCTGGGTCGCGAAATCGACGAGATAGGCGGCTCCCTCGTAAGTTTTATTTTTAAGTAAAGAGTTTTCAACATAGGTCGGGGTGGACGCTGTACTTACGAACTTCAGGTCTATCAAGCCTCTATGCTCGGAGGGCGGTTGCTTTATCATGTGACAGTTGTAGGGGTTTTCTACCGCGGCCAAACTGATTTCCGCAGTCGTCGGCGTCATGTCTACCAACATCGGGGAACTGAGTCTGGGGATGACCAGATTGAGGAACGTGGCCACGACTTTGGGATGCCGGTAATCGATATTGATCAGTCTGGCAATGAAGATATCGATGGCATAGTTCAGCAGGTGTCGGATTTCTTGCTTGGACGCGTGGGCATCCAGATGTTCCATGATTCTGCGCTCAAGGTCTTCAAGCAGATCATTTGAATATTTAGACAAGAAAGTGTTATCGAGCGTTGCCTTGTCATTGAGAGACGACAGCCTCTGGGCGAGGGTCGTTTTTTCCCACATGTTTGGCATGCGCAATATATGTTTTTGGCGCTCGCATAACATCAAGATTATCAGCCAGGGCAAATCGTCAGGCTTGATGGTCTTATGAGTGTTGGCAAGTGACATCAAGGTCTTGAAGTGTTGCTCGGATATCAGGTCGCGTTCGTCGTAATGCATTTAAGATGGCTTATGTTGTATTTCAATTCGATCCGTGAAGATACCCGATCAGCTCAAGGCTGCCGCGGAGCGAGCTCCGACAGCTCGTCCTCCACCTGCTGCATGCGCTCTTCAGCCAATGCCTGCACGTGCTTGTCCTGCGCTGTGGCACGCATCAAACCGGTAAGTTTCTCGCTCAGGCGCTTGCCTTCCTCGCTCTCACCCAGTTGCCGGGCTTTCTGCGGGTCCTGGGTGGCCGCCACGATGGTGTCGAACTCGGCATCGCTGAAGTTCTTCTCGCTGTAGAGCTTGAACAGGTCCTTGCGTTGGTCCTCGACGGTCAGGTGCTTGTGCAGCACCTCCTTGATCTTGTCCTGCGGCACCTGCGGGTGAGTCATCGCCAGCAGTTGGGCCATGCGCTCGATGTTGTGGTCGTAGGCTTCCTGCAGCGGCAGGTTGGCCAGGATCCGCTCCTCGCGGGTGGGTTTCTGATCGCAGGCAGCGAGGGTGGTGAGCAACAGCAAGGGCAGCAGCAGTTTCGGCAGGCGAGGCATGGAGGGTGGCTCTGGAGGTTCGAGGGAATGAGTTTACTGCAAGGCCTGCGGGCACGGCAGTGTAGGAAATGGCCTAGGCAAGCGTCCTGCGGTGTCACGTTGAGGCTCAACACAGCGTTTTTGACGCGGGGCCTGCTGCACTCGGTTAATACGGGGCGGACCTACCAAGGAGACCTCCATGCATATCGACCATCTGATTGGCGACATCGTCCCAAGACTGCCCTTCGCCTCGTCCGAAGACGCCCAGGCATTTTTGTCGAACTTGACGGCCGAGGATCAGATTGCCCTGATCTCGGCGCTGTACTTCGGCCGCTCGCATCTTCACAGCGATACTGTCAACGAAGACTACCTGCCGTACCTGCTTTCCGGTGACATGAATCGGTTCTGGGAGCAGGGCAATATTTCACCGAGCGACTTTGCCACCATCCTCTATGAAAAGGGCAGTAACCTGGTCAGCTACTACGACGCGTTCATCCGCGCAACTGACGGATCGGGCTACGACCGTTCGAACTACTGAGCCCTGGGTTGCCCGGGATCAGCTCTTCATCGGATTGCGCAAGCGCACCCAGACGATCGCGGGCAACGCCATCAACAACCATTTGAGGTACTGGTTCACGCCAAAGTGTTCGCAGAGCGTGCCGATGGCCGTGCAGAGCACGACCACCACCACGAACTGAATCATCCTGTTCATCTCGGGGGTTTCCGTCGTTGGGAAGGGCGATGGTAAACGATTCGGGCGCTTTCGCTCACAGATACTTGAGCCAACGAATGTCTCGGCGGCGGGCCTTGAATCCGGCGAACTTTCGCACCGGCCAGTACAGGGCCGCCGCCAGCAATGTGGCGACCAACCACAGTGCACCGACGCTATCGAAACCGAAATACTCGCCCTGGTTGTGCCCGAACAGGCCGACGCTGGCCAGGTAGAAGACTTTCAGCGCGTACAGGTGCAGCAGGTAGAAGAACATCGGCGCGCTGCCGAACACGGTCAGCACGCCGATCCAGCGTCCCTGGTCGGCGCGTTCGAAGACGCGCAGCAGCAACAGGCCGACACCCAGGGTCAGCAGCAGGAACAGCAGCGACGGTGGATACTTGGTGATGTTGAGCAGGCTCATCAGGGTCTGGGTCAGGTCAGGGTAGAGCTGCCACTGGGCCTCGCCATAGCCGTTGACCAGGCGCAGAGCCAGGAAACCAAGCAGCGCGCCGGTGCCGGCGAACAGCAACCGGCGTTGGCGCTGCGCGGTATCGCTACCTTGCGCGAACCATGGCCCCAAGGCGTAGCCCAGGGCGATCACACCGATCCAGGGCAGCAGCGGGTAGGAGGTTCGCAACCGCAGGTTCTGTGACACCTCCAGCCAACCGCGGTCATGCAGGATCGCCCAAGGGGCGTGCATCATTGTGCCGGGTGCGAAGTGCAGGCTGTCGAGCAGGTTGTGGCCAGCGATGATGGCCATACCCAGCGCCATCAACAGCGGGCGCGGCAGCCACACCAGCAGCGACAGCACGATCATGCTCAGGCCGATGGCCCAGATCACTTGCAGGTAGATCACGCTGGGCGGCAGTTGGAAGGTCCAGGCGAAGTTGACCAGGGTGAACTCCAGCACCACGAGAAACAGGCCGCGCTTGAGCAGGAACGCCGAGACATCGCCACGGCCCTGGTGTTTTTCGCCGTAGAGCCAGGCGCTCAGCCCGGTCAGCATGACGAACACCGGGGCGCACAGGTGGGCGAGGGCGCGGCTGGCGAACAGGGCGGGCTCGGTGGTGTCGATGGTCATCGGGTCGCTGACCTGACGATGCAGGAAGAAGGTTTCGCGCACGTGGTCCAGCAGCATGAACAGGATGACCAGGCCGCGCAGGGCGTCGATGCTGTGCAGGCGGGGAGAGGGTGGTGTGGATGGCATGGGTCTGGGACAGAGTTGAGTAAGATTTGGAATGTTATCTTATATCTTTGTTGTTGTGGTGATGTTGAGGGCCCTATCGCGGGACGAGTCGCAGCGGCGAACCGCCGCTCCCACAGGTGCTCCACCAGTCTTCAGGAGGGTGATTACCTGAGGGAGGGGGCTGGTCCCTCGATAGGGCCGGCGAGGCCTACGGCATCAGAAGCTGTAGTCCACCGTCGCGAAGTACGAGCGCGGCGCGCCCAGCAGCCATTGTTCGCCACTGTGCGCGGCAACCACGTAGTCGCGGTTGAACAGGTTGTTCAATTGCAGGCCAAGGCGTACGTCGGGCAGTACCTGCCAGCCGAGATTGGCATCGACCACGGTGTAGCCAGGGACGCTGTAGGCGTTGGCGGTATCGGCATAGCGCTGGTCGATGTAGCGCAGGCCAATGCCGGCGTCGACGGTCTGGCCGAAGCCTTTGTTGAGCCAGAGGTTGGCGGTACGGCGCGGGACGTTGGCGGGGCGGTTGCCGGCGCGGTCCTGGGCGATGCTGCCGACGATCTCGTCGAAATCATCGTACTTGGCGCGGACCACCGAGGCGTTTGCCGATACCTGCCATTGGTGGCCCAGATCCAGCTCCAGCGCGGCTTCCAGGCCGTCGGAGGTCTGCTGGCCTGCCTGTTGTTTCTCATGGCTGATCGGGTTGTCGACCAACAGCTTCTTCTTGACGATGTGATAGGCGGCCAGGGTCCATTCACCGCGCCCATCCCAGAAGCGCTGCTTGAGCCCCAGCTCGGTCTGCTTCGATTCGGTCAGGTCGTAGTTGATCTGGCTCGGGCTGAGGCTGATGAGGTTGTTCACGCCGTCTTCGCTGGTGGAGTACTGGCCGTACAGCGACAGGTTGTCGGTTATCGCGAACACCAGGCCGGCGCGCCAGTTGCCGCCTTGCAGGCTGCGGTCGACGCGAGTGTCGTTGGTCAGGTTGTCACGGTCGATGTGGTTCTGGTCGCGGCGGATACCGGTCACCAGCGACAGGCGATCGGTCAGTTGGGTGCGGTTCTCGGCGAACAGGGCGAAGGTGTGGGTCGTCGAGAGGGTCTGCGCACGTGTGACGTTCCGGCTGTGGAACCAGCCCGGTGCCGGATTCCAGGGATCGACGTAGTCGCCGCCGACATCGCTGTACGGCGAGTTGCTGTCGACATTGAAGCGGATCTTGTTGTACTCCGCGCCGAGCACGGTCTTGCTGTTCAGCCCGAACAACGAGTGATCGATGGTGAAGCTCTGGCGGTCGCCGATCTGCTCCTGGTTGTGCTTGATCTCCAGGTAGCTCGCGCGCTCCAGCTGCTCGCGGCTCGGATCCCAGGTGTAGTCCTCGGCATTGCGCCAATGCCGGCGGCTCTTGATGTAGTACAGCTGGTTGCTGGCAGTGACGCTGTCGCTGAGGGCCCAGTCGGTGTTGAAGCGGGTCCATTCGTCATGGTAGCGCTGCACGTCGTTCTGGATGTTGTAGTTCTTCTTGCGCAGGCTGTCGCGCAGGTGGCCGTCGATCAGCGGCGTGCCGAAGTAGTTCGATGGCTGTGCGTCGCCACGTTCATGGGCCAACGTGAAGCTCAGGTCATCGGTGGCATCGAAGCGCAACGCAGCACTCAAGGCCAGGCTGTGAGAGTCGGTGCGGTCGACCCAGCCATTGCCTTCCTGCTTGTTCAGGGTCAGGCGGTAGCTCAGGCGTTCGCTCAGGCTGCCGCCGCTGTCCAGGCCCAGTTGCTGGCGATCCCATGAGCCATAGCCCAGGCGCAGGTGATTGCGGATCTCGCCGTCGAAGGGTTTTTTCGGGATCACGTTGATCACCGCGCCCGTGGCCCCTTCGCCATAAAGTACCGAGGCGGGGCCTCGGATCACGTCGATGCGCTCGACCATCCACGGGTCCACCGGAAAGGTCTGGGTGCCAGCGCCGGTGTACAGGCGCGAACCGTCGAACAAGGTCATCACCGAAGAGTGTCCGCTGAAACCACGGGCGGAGAGCGCAGTGTTGCCGTTGCCCGGGGTGCCGACGGAGGTGATGCCGGGCGAGCGGGTCACTGCATCCTGCACCGTGAGGTTGGCGCGCTGCCGGATCTGCTCGGCGGTGATGCTGGTGGTGCTGGCCGGGGTTTCCAGGGCGCTGAGGTTCAGGCGCGAACCGGCTTGGGTAGGGGTTGCCAGGTCGACGCTCTGTTCGTCGCGGGTCTCTGTGATCGCCGTCGAGGGCAGGTCGAGGACCTTGCCTTGCGGCTGCTCGGCCAGCGCCGGCAGGGACACCGCCATGCAGGCGGCCAGGGTGTGAAGCTTGAAGTGTCGGGACATGTCGTTCCAGGGGTTCAGGAATGAATGGATCCCGGTGGAAACAACGCAAAGACGAGCAGACACGCACGCAGGCGCGCACGCGAACACCGGCCTGCGCCCGCCCACCGCGGGTTTGCCAACAGAAGCGTCAGGCCGGTCTCCGGGCTTGCGAGGGTCGTGAAGCCTTCACCTTCCCATGCATGAGCACAGTGGTGTGTCGAAGGATTCGCTCGCTTACCGTTGCGGGGGCAGCGCCGGACTTGTCTGCAAAGACGCACCGGCTTCCCGTTTCACCCTGCGCACGGCGGCGCAGGACACCTGAAACTGGCGCGCATCTGATCATCGAACGCAGAGGGAGTCAATCGTTTGGATGGGCGAAAAAACGTGATGGGTTGCAGGGTTGCGCGTTTTTATTGGATTTTTTTCGAACTTTTCCTACTGACGTTGTCTCGAACCGCTCGTTCGCCCTTTTTTATTCAACGTCATGGAGACTTTTGCGAATGTTCACTGGAAAACTGCTGCGTCACACTTGCGCCCTGGCCCTCCTCGGCGCGCCGCTGGCAGCGATGGCAGCTCCCAGCACCGAGCCCCTGTTCACCTTCGGCCTGCTCGGTTCCTACGACAAGTTCAAGTTCGAAGGCGGCGGCGACTCCGACAAGGAGCACCTGGGCCAAGGCGGTGTGTTCGCCAACTTCGGCAACAAGATGACGGCCGAGTCCGGCTTCATCTACCAGATCGGTGCCGAAGCCAAGTACGGCAAGAAGAACGACAACAAGCTCAAGGAGGCACAAGCCGACCTCGACCTTGGCTGGCGTGCCGCGCTGGATGCGCGCAACTTCGTCGATGTGATCGTCGGTGGTGGCTACAGCTGGACCCGTTTCGAGCCCGAGATCAACGACCTGGATACCAAGCTGACCTACAAGTCGCCGTTCGCCAAGGCGGCGCTGGGTTACAACCACCAGTTCGACGCCTCGACCCTGCGTGTCGAGGTCGGCGCCCGTCATACCATCGATGGCCGTGCACGCCTGAAGGTCGACGACTTCGGCAGCGACAGTGTCGACATGAAGGACCGCACCAACCCGTATGCCGAAGTCACACTGCTGATGAACCAGCAGGGCGGCATGCCGATCCAGGCCGGCGTGTACTACACCCGTACCGAGTACAAGATCGACGAGGACTCGCCGGTTGCCGACAACAACAAGCTCAAGCGTGACGAGTTTGGTGTGAAGGTCGGCCTGGCGTTCTGACGCCTTCGATGGTTGTACGCCGTTTGTAAGGGCAG